>JBDLTW010000235.1:0-12359 GCA_039805605.1 Pseudomonadota bacterium | reverse complement strand
CAAATTAGGTAAAAGCTATGCTTGGCTGAAATAAGCAGATATTCAAATTCTACAAAATTGGTAATTTATTTGGATGTTACGTTTAAAAAGTTCTTTACGAATTGGCAGGATGTCTAAAATTCAAATCAAAATGAGGTAAAAAATCTATTCAATATCACATGTAATTAATTTAATGTATTTATTACTGATTATTAAAACTTTACAAATATAGCTATCTAAAATTGCGTGGGTAGATATTTATTGTGTATTGAAGATATGGCTAATAGTAAAATCAAAACTGTGACAGTGGTTAAAATCGTAATTTCTTATGGATAGCATTTATGAAATGTTAATAAGCTTTAAGTTTTAGCGCAGAGAAAATATATCAAATTAATAATATATTTAAAGGATAAAATATGAAAGTTGTGGTTTATTCTAAAGAAACTTGTCCATATTGTGTAATGGCAAAAAATTTATTAACACAAAAAGGTGTAACTGAGATTGAAGAAATTCGGATTGATTTACAACCAGAACAACGAGATAAAATGATTGAAATAACTGGACGCATGACTGTTCCACAGATTTTTATAAATGAAACTCACGTTGGTGGTTTTGACGACCTAGCAAAACTTAATCGTAGTGGTGAGTTAGATAAATTATTAGCACAATAATATTTTAATTAATCTTTAATTTTTTAGAAAGTAATAATTATGACTCAAGATAATACTCAACCAGTATTTAGTTTAGATAAATTATATGTGAAGGATGTTTCTTTAGAAGTTCCTAATGCACCTAAAATTTTCTTAAATCGTGAACAACCTAATATTGAATTAAATATTAGTTTTAATACGGAATTAATTGAAGATGGCATTTATCAAACAGTATTACATGCTGTAGTTGATGCTAAAATTGGTGAAGAACAAATGTTTTTAATTGAAATGGATCAAGCTGGGATTTTCCAATTGCGTAATATTCCTGCAAATGATATGGAATTAATCCAAAATATCGAATGTCCAAATATGCTATTCCCATATTTACGCGAAGCGGTTACTGATTTAACTACTCGTGCTGGATTTATGCCTGTAGTTTTGGCACCTGTTAATTTTGCTTATTTGTATCAGCAAAAACAAGCACAAATGGCAAATACTAATGCAACGGTAAATTAATTAGTGTTGCACGTAACAGTCTTAGGAGCTGGGTCTTGGGGCTCAGCTTTAGCAATTGCTTTTTCTCGTGTTGCTGATAAAGTAACTTTGTGGTCACATAATCCACAACAAGTGCTTCAGTTATCTGCAACTAGGAGTAATCCTTGCTATTTACCTGCAGAAATTACATTTGCTGACCATATTGAATTTACTAGTGATTTTGAACAAGCCATCTTGAGTGATTTGCTAATTATTGCAACCCCATTAAATGCAGTTCGCCAATTATTAATGCGTTTAATTCAATATAAAACTGATTTACCAGATATATTTGTGGTTAGTAAAGGTTTTGAACAAAGCAGTGGATTATTGGTTCATCAAATTATTGAAGATGTTTTGGGACAAAATTTTAAACGTTATGGTTTATTGCTTGGTCCATCTTTTGCTAAAGAGGTTGCGGTGCATTTGCCTACTGCTATTACTTTGGCTTCTCCTGATTTAAAGTTTGCTACATCTTGGATGCATAAACTAATTGGTATTCCTAATTTTAGAATTTATGCTCATGATGATATTATTGGTAGTGCTGTGGGATCTGCCGTTAAAAATGTTTTAGCCATTGCTGTTGGGATTTCCGATGGTCTAGAATTAGGTTATAATGCTCGAGCTGCATTAATTACTCGGAGTTTAAATGAACTGTCTTGTTTAGTTTTAGCTTTGGGTGGCAGACAAGAAACTATTTATGGCTTAACTGGGATTGGCGATTTAATCTTAACCTGTACGGGGGATCTATCACGTAATCGTCAAGTTGGTCAACAATTAGCTCAAGGTAAATCATTAAAGCAAATTCTTGCTGATTTAGGTCATGTATCAGAAGGCGTATTAACGGTTGAGGCAATTTATCATAAAGCACAATCTTTGAATTTATCAATGCCAATAGTTGAGTGTGTGTATAGAATTTTATATCAACACGCTAATCTTTATGATGAGGTGAGTGAATTAATTAAACGACAACCAAAATCTGAGTTTAGCTACCAGTAAAAACTCCACGTCTAGGAGTTGTAGAGCTTTAAGTTAAGGCTATGTTTACTGGGAAAGTGGATAAAGTTTTAAAAGTAATTGCTGATGTCAAGCAATATTTAACGATAGTGTTTTGTGTTAATTTAAAGTTTAAAGCAGCTAGGTGCAAATGTATTAAAAAACATAAGAAGCTATAATAATTGTGCTATCTGTTAAAACAATAAATAATTATTTAAAGAAAGGCGGTTCTCTTCTTTGCCATAAATGGTAAAGTTTTGGAACTGGTGCTTAGATGAAAAAATTAGCTTTAATTTTATTGGGAATTAGTTGTATTAGTTATGCAAATAGTCAAGTGCTCGATGATTTTTTAGCTCATGCTAAAACAATTCGAGCGGATTTTACTCAAACGGTAATTAGTGGTAAAAAAATTCGTACTAGTACAGGTAAAATGGAAATTGCTCGTCCAAATAAATTTCGATGGCAATATCTTGAACAACAGCAATTAATTGTTAGTGATGGACAAAAAATTTATTTATATGATCAACCGTTACAACAAGTTACCATTAAACCTTTGGGTAATTCTTTGGATAAATCTCCAGCTGCCGTGTTAGCTGGAGCTAATAATTTAACTAGCTTATATAAGATTAATCAATTACCAGATCAAAAAGATAAATTAATTTGGGTACAGATTATGCCAAAACAAGCTAATGATAATAATGGTTTCCAAAGTGTTTTATTAGGTTTTGCTAGTGATAAACGTTTAGATAGTATGAAATTTACTGATAATTTTGGCAATAAAACAACTTTAAAATTTACTAATTTGCAAACTGGGTTAGCTTTAGCTGAAAGTGATTTTCAATTTAAGATACCAGCAGGTGCGGATGTAGCACAATAATAATTACACATGGATAGAATACAATTATGAAACATAAAGTAAATCAAATTCACTTTATTGGTATTGGTGGAGTTGGTATGTCAGGAATAGCTGAAGTTTTATTTAATCTTGGCTACCAAGTAACTGGATCTGATGTAAATAGTAATTATAATACTGATCGTTTAACTCAATTAGGCATAGAAATTTTTATCGGTCATATTGCTGAGAATGTTGGTAAAGCTGATGTAATTGTAGTGTCAACGGCAATAGATAAAACCAATCCTGAAATTATCTATGGGCAACAGCAACGCATTCCTATTATACCTAGAGCTCGGATGTTAGCGGAATTAATGCGTTTTAAGCATGGTATTGCAATTGCAGGTACTCATGGTAAAACTACTACTACAAGCATGGTTGCCGAAGTTTTAAAAGAGTGTAATTTAGATCCAACCTTTGTGATTGGTGGTAAATTAGCTACTACTGGTTCAAATGCAAAATTAGGTACGGGAGATTATTTAGTTGCTGAAGCAGATGAATCAGATGCCTCATTTTTATTTTTAAATCCAATGGTAGCGGTGGTAACTAATATTGATTTAGATCATATGGATACTAATAACCACGATGAAAATCAATTAAAACAAGCATTTATTGATTTTTTAGGCTTATTACCTTTTTATGGTCAAGCAATTGTATGTGGCGAAGATCAACGGATTAAATCAATTTTACCGCAACTAAGCTGTTCAGTGATTACTTATGGTTTATCTGCTGAATTTGATATTTATGCACTGGATATTATTGCGAATGGCAAAAGTATGGAATATACTTTACATGTTAAATCATTGAATTTAATTTATCCAATTAAAGTTAATATGCCTGGCATTCATAACGTATTAAATTCACTGGCAGTTATTGGTGTAGCTTTAGATTGTGGTGGTAAAATTGAAAATATCGCTCATGGTTTAGCTAATTTTAATGGTGTAGGGCGACGTTGCCAACATTATCCAGAACTTCAGTATAGTAATAATCGCTGTGCTTTATTGATTGATGATTATGGTCATCATCCAGTAGAAATCAAAGCTACTTTGAGCGCACTACGAGGTGCATATCCTGAACGCAGATTGGTTGTAGTTTTCCAACCACATCGCTATACTCGAACTCGTGATTTATTTGATGACTTTGTGTCGGTATTAACTTTAGCTGATCAATTGATAATTAGTGAGGTTTATGCTGCTGGTGAAGAGCCAATTGCAATGGCAGATGGTAGATCTTTAGTTCGTGCTATTCGTTTACAGGGGCATGAAAATGTTATTTTTGCTCAAGATATTAGCCAAGCTCAAGAAAAATTAGCCATAATTGTACAGAATAATGATTTAATAGTTACCATGGGTGCTGGAAGTATAGGTAAATTACCAAGTATGTTAATTGATGAAATAGTTTAAAGGTTTAATGTTGGATAAATAAAGATGCTTAATAATCAACAAAAATATGGTAAAGTAGCAGTAGTAATGGGGGGCAATACTCCTGAGCGAGAAATTTCGTTAATCAGTGGTCAAGCTATATTAGAAGCTTTAGTTAGTGTTGGAATTGAGGCTCATGCTTTTGACCCTGCTAAGCAACCACTTAGTGATTTAGTTGTTCAAGGATTTAACCGTGCATTCTTAATTGTGCATGGTAAAAATGGTGAAGATGGTAAATTACAAGGTGCAATGGAATATTTAGCTATTCCCTACACAGGTTCTGGAGTAATGGCTAGTGCAATAGGTATGGATAAATACCGAACTAAATTAATTTGGCAAACCTTAAATATTCCTGTAGCTAAATCTCAATATTTAGAGTATAATCAATATTGTCTTCATGGAATTAAATTAGAATTATCTTTACCTGTAGTAGTAAAACCAGCCGATGATGGTTCGAGTTTAGCGATGAGTAAAGTATATCATGAGTGTGATCTAATTCCTGCCTTAGAATATGCATTTAAAACCTCACAGAAAATTTTGATTGAGCAATTGATTATTGGTAATGAATATACTATTCCTATTATAAATGGAGAAGTGTACCCAGTAATCAAAATTGAGGCGCCACAAGGTGAATATGATTATCAGAATAAATATTTTACGGATGATACTAAATATTTATGTCCTTATAATTTAGGTGAAAAGCAAGAACAGATTGAACAATGGGCATTAGCTGCTTATCATGCGATTGGTGCAAGTGGTGTAGCTAGACTTGATTTTATGCAAGATGCAACGGGACAAATTTATTTTTTAGAAATTAATACCCTACCTGGAATGACGAGTCATAGCTTAGTTCCACAATCAGTAGCGTCAAAAGGAATTAGTTTTGCTCAGTTATGTTTGCTTATTCTTGATAATGCTGGTTTAGGTAAGTAGAAAATTATGGAATGGATGAATAATCCGAAATTAAATAATCGGTTAGCTAATATAATACATTTATTTAGTGTGTTAATATTGGTTTACTGTTTAGGAATTTATATTGTCAATAATTGCTTTCCTGTTAATAAAATTATTATTGAAGGTAAGCTTGAACATGTAACTCCTTTGCAATTATCTTATGTTGCGCATAATAAACTACATGGTACTTTTTTTACTTTAGACATTCAGGGGCTTAAGAATGAATTTGAAAAATTACCATGGGTAAATCATGTTGAGGTGCAACGTTATTTTCCTCATACCGTAATGGTTAGTCTACAAGAGTATCATGCTGTAGCTAGGATTGGTGATGAAAATTTTTTAGCTGATAATGGTAAAATATTTGATGGTGCTGATGATAGTAATAGTTTGCCAATTCTATATTTAGAGGATAGTTATCAGGCAACTCAGGCATTCAATTTAACTAAGCAGTTAGATTTAATCTTACAGCGTCATCAAGATAAGCTAGATAAATTATGGTTAACTATACCATCAATTACTAAAATTTCAACTCAGAAGGGTTTAACTATTACTTTATGTGGTAAAAATGTAATTAGTAATATGGAGCGTTTAGATGTATATTGGAGCAGGTTATATCATTTAAATCCTAATATTAAAAACATAAATTTATGTTATAAAGACGGATTAGCTTTTGGAACATAAAATTTTGGTTTAAAAAGTATTTATTATAGGAAATTTATTGCTAATGTGGTTAATTTTTACTATGACTAGGCAAGATAATTTATGAGTAATAAATTAATCTTTAGCTTGGATGTTGGTAGTTCCAAGATAGTATCATTAGTTGGATCCCTAGGTAAACAGATTGAAATTTTAGGAATTAGTAGCCATGTCAATAGTCGCCTAGAAAATGATTTTGTGGTAACTAATGGTAATATTTGTAATATAGACGTTGTTAGCAAACGAATTGGGCAGACTTTGCGTGAAGCTCAATATAGAGCTGAGTGTTCTATCGGATCAGTTATTAGTAATATTGCGGGTAAGTATGTAACCAATGTTTATTCAAATAATCGTCAAGAGGTTAATTATCATGTAATAACTCCTGATATTATTGCCCATATGATTCGTGAAGCTCAGAAGGTTCAACTCCCCAATTATGTTGAAATTACCGATTATGAAGTACAAGAATATTTAATTGATGATGAACGTTATACTGTAAATCCATTGAATTTAGAGTGTAGTAATATTACGGCTAATCTCAATTTTTTTGTCGCAGGTAAATCTACTTTAGCCAATTTACGTAAAGCAATTGAATCTAACCACTATAGTATAGCTAAAATTGTTCCATCAGGGATATTATCAGGATTATCAATATTAAGCCAAGATGAAAAAAATTCAGGTTGTTGCGTTATTGATATTGGTGCTGGAGTTACTGATGTGGTTGTGTATCAGAATGGATTTATACGTTATGTTGTTTCATTACCAGTTGGTTCTGAGGACATTACTATGGACATTGCAAATGTGTTAAAAATTAGCCGTAATATAGCCGAAGATTTAAAACTTACCTATGGTAGTTTATTGGCTAGTAAGTCATCAGTTTCAAATATTAAGTATATAAATCAAAGAGGGGTAGAGATCAAAACCCAAATTAGTTTATTACAAGGTATTGTTAATGCTCGAGTAAATGAAATTATGTATTATATAAAAAACATTTTACAGAATAATGGCTTATATGATAAAATCAACTCTGGCATAGTTTTAACTGGAGGCGGTGCTTTGTTGCATGGAATAGAAAAACTTAGTCGTGACGTATTTGAATTGCCTGTTCATATTGGAAAACCTAATTATGCTGGTCAGTTTGCCGATGCTGTAAATGATCCCCGCTATTCATGCGCCGTAGGTGGTTTGTACTTAGCTAATGATTTAATACAAAAAAGTAATGATAATTCATCTGAAATTATTTTAGAAGTTAGCAGTTGGTTAGGTAAATTTAAAAGATTACTTCACTTAAATTAATAATTAGCAAATTCGTAAGTTATATTATATAGATATAGATTGAAATATGCAATAAATATATAAAAAAATATTGTAACTATAGTTTAAATTGCCGTTAAATAAACCTTGGTAATTAATCTTGAGTACAGTTAGATATTTTTTAATAATAAAATTATAAAAAGGATTAATATGAGTCAATTTTTTGAAATTAAAAATGATACTATTGATGATGAAGAAAGTATTATTAATCACGTCGGAGAGGTTATCAAAGTAATTGGCGTTGGTGGTGGTGGTTGTAATGCTGTTGATAATATGGTAAAAAAAGGTCTGAAGCAAATAGAATTTATTTGTGCAAATACGGATACAAAGGCGCTTAGCCGCAATTTAGGTCAGCGTCGTTTACAACTTGGGCATAGTTTAACCCGTGGTCTAGGTGCAGGCAGTAATCCAGAAGTTGGTAAAAAAGCCGCCTTAGAAGATCGTGAAAAGATTGCTAAAATCCTTGAAGGTGCTGATATGCTATTTATTGCCACAGGAATGGGTGGTGGTACGGGAACTGGTGCTGCACCAGTAATTGCTGAGATTGCCAAAAGTTTAAACATTTTAACCGTAGGAGTAGTTACCCGTCCATTTCAAAATGAAGGAAAGCGTCAACAAATCGCTGAGCTTGGAATTGAAGAAATGCGTAAGTATGTAGATTCATTAATTGTTATTCCTAATGAAAAATTATTAAGTGAATTAGATGAAGATGTTTCTATGCGCGATGCTTATGCAGCCGCTGATGATGTATTATATGGTGCAGTTTCTGGAATTACTGAAGTAATTCGTACTCCTGGGTTAATGAGTGTAGATTTTGCTGATGTAAGAACCGTAATGACTGGTCGTGGTCTGGCTATGATGGGATCTGGTATGTCTCGTGGGACAGATCGAGCATATGAAGCAACTGAAAAAGCTATTTATAGCCCTCTATTGGATGATGTATCATTAGATGGTGCCAGTGGGGTGTTAGTTAATATTTCGGCAGCACCTGGTGCCTTAAAAATGCAAGAATATAATAAAATTATTGAGGAGATCCAGCGCCATATTGATCCAGAGGCAGATTTCAAATCTGGGATTGCGGAAATAGAAGATATGGATGATGAAGAATTACGGGTAACTATTATTGCAACAGGAATTCATGATATTCGAGCTAAACAAGCGAAATTATTGTTGAAAAATGATGTAAGTAGTGAAACTACGGGAATTAATGAAACCGACAGTAATTTATCTTCAGCAGATCCTTTTGCTAATCTTAATCGTAATACCTTTTCTACTCCTGCTTTTTTTAGAAAGAAATAAACGCTCATGATTTATCAGCGTACTATAAAATCAGTAATTAATACTATTGGGGTTGGAGTTCATTCTGGTTGCCGAGTTGCTTTGACTATGCGTCCTGCTGAGATTAACCAAGGTGTCGTGTTTATTCGTACCGATTTGCCTCAACCAGTCTCAATAGCTTGTAACCCACTATTAGTTAATGATACCCGTTTATCTTCAACTTTAGTTGATGAGAATAAAATCCGCATCGGTACAATTGAGCATTTGATGTCCGCATTTGCTTGTTTTGGGATTGACAATATTATTGTTGAATTATCTGGACCTGAAACTCCAATTATGGATGGTTCTTCAAACTCATTTTTGTATTTACTTGAACAATCTGGAATTGTTGAGCAGAAAGCTAAAAAACGTTACATTAAAATTAAACAAGAAATTGAGGTTCGTGATGAACAGGCAAATAAATGGGTAAAATTGTTACCTTATGATGGCTACAAAGTAAAAATTATTACTGATTTTGGTGGACATCCTGTATTTAAAAAAGAATTTAGCACTTTTGAAGTTGATTTTGCCAAGCATTCTTATATAGATGAGATTAGTCGTGCTCGTACTTTTGGGTTTATGTATGAAGTTGAAATGATGCGTAAGAATGGTCTAGGTTTAGGTGGTAATCTGAATAATGCTATTGTATTAGACGAAGAAACAGTAATGAACGAAGGTGGTTTACGTTATCCAGATGAATTTGTTCGGCATAAAATTCTTGATGCAATTGGTGATTTATATATTATTGGTCATCAATTCATTGGTGCATTCGAAGGTTATCGTTCTGGTCATGCAATTAATAATTTATTATTACGTCAATTATTAAAACAGCCAGAAACATGGGAATATATTAGCTTTGATAATTTAGATGAAGTGCCAAATAGCTTTCATTTATTAAAGTAGGTATTTGATTAGTTTAATTTAAGTTTTGTGGAAAATTTTATGTTTGAAAGTTTATCATCGCGTTTATCAGGAGTAGTTAAGACTTTATCAGGGAATTCTCGTCTTACTGACTCAAATATTAAAGATGCTTTGCGTGAAATTAGAATAGCATTATTAGAAGCTGATGTTGCATTACCAGTAGTTAAACAATTTATTGAAGAAGTTAAAACTGAGGCACTAGGCGAAAAAGTTATAGGAAGTTTAACTCCGGGACAAGCATTAATTGACGTTGTAAATCAACGATTAACTAGTTTAATGGGTGATTTCAATAATGAATTAAATTTAAATGCGGTACCTCCTGCAGTAATTTTAATGGCAGGTTTACAAGGTGCGGGTAAAACTACTACAGTAGGAAAATTAGCGAAGCTTCTTAAGGAGAAGCAAAAGAAAAAAGTTTTAGTGGTAAGTGCCGATGTTTATCGTCCTGCAGCTATTGAACAATTGCGTACTTTAGCTCAAAATTTAGCTATTGAATGTTTTCCTTCTGAAGTGAGTCAGCAACCAACACAGATTGCTTTAGATGCATTAGATTATGCTAAAAAACACTATTTTGATGTTTTACTGGTTGATACTGCTGGTCGTTTGAGTGTTGATGAGTTTATGATGAATGAAATTAAAATTCTTCATCAAACTTTAAATCCTGTAGAGACGTTATTTGTAGTTGATGCGATGTTGGGGCAAGATGCTGTAAATACTGCGAAGGCGTTTAATGATGCTTTAAGTTTAACAGGTGTTATTTTAACCAAAATGGATGGTGATTCTCGTGGTGGAGCAGCTTTATCGATTCGTCAAATTACGGGTAAACCAATTAAATTTATTGGTGTATCAGAAAAGCCTACTGGATTAGAACCTTTTTATCCAGATCGGATAGCATCTCGTATTTTAGGTATGGGTGATATCTTATCTTTAATTGATGAAGTTAAAGGTAATGTAGATGAAGCCGAAGCTAAAAAATTAATGGAAAAAGTTAAAAAAGGCAAAGGATTTGACTTAAATGATTTTCGTACCCAATTTACTCAGATGAATAATATGGGTGGTATGGGTAAAATTTTAGATAAATTACCAACGGCAATTGCAGAAAAAGCACCACAAGTAATTAATGATAAAATGATTCGTAAGAATTTGGCAATTATTGATTCAATGACTGAGTTAGAGCGACAAAAACCAGATATTTTAAAAGCTTCACGCAAACGTAGAATTGCTCTAGGCAGTGGAACTAGTGTACAGGAAGTAAATCAATTACTTAAGCAGTATGAGCAAGTTAGTACCATGATGAAAAAATTTAGTGGTGGTGGTATTATGAAAATGATGAAACAATTTAAACACTTAATTCCTAGTTAAAAAATCCTCGCTGTAATAGCGAGGATTTCAACTTTCAAAATTTATTTTAAAAAATTATTTTTCCTCAAGTACTGCATCAAGAATTAACGTTTTATCTAACGTCTTACATTTTAAATCAGTAATATGTAAATTATTTTGTTGGCAGTATGGGTAATTAGCATATTCAGAAGAAGAACATTCAAATAAGTAATTGCTATCAACTGCATGTCGATTATTCGCAAATGATAAAGTTACATGTTGAAATGGATCATTGCCAATCACTTCAGTATTGTTTTCATTGTAAACAGTGGCTAAAGCAGCCTCAACTTGAAAGCTATCTGACCAACAATATTCATTTACTTCTACTTTAAATGTATTGGTTAAATTAGGTTTTAATTTATCATATTCTTGACTAGTTGCTCCATAAGTAATAGTAGAATGTCCACCATCGCTATTTTTTAAATAGTCAATAGAATAAAGTGGATCACCAATTGAATTTTTTAATTGTTCTATTGCTGGTGAGGTTAATTTTGCATCTATTAAAACAGGAACTTTGTTAGTAGTAGCAAAAACTATTTTACTCATTAATATTGAATAAATAGCTATTTGAGAGATTTTACTTAGCTTCATTGTTATATCCTTTTCTTAAATAATTAATCTGATAACGCTATTATAGCTTAGTTTACTATGTTAAACTAGCAAAATATATGTTTAAATGGATAATTAATAGCTTTAATAACATAATTATTATCTAAATCAGGATATTATAAGTGGTGTTGTGTATTTACACATTACTTGAATTATTAACAGTAATTAAGGATAAGCTATAGTTAACCGACCAATTATATTAATTCATTATATAGCTAACCTACCATAAAATTACCACTATAACACTCTTCAACAGTACAGCGATATTTTCGTATAAATGCTTTTTTTCTGCCCACTTATGTTCAATTGGATTTAGGTCTGGTGAATAAGGTGGTAAAAACTCTACAATATGACCTGCGGTTTTGATCATATCTAATATTGCCTGATCTTTATGAAACGTTGCATTATCCATTACAATTACGGTTGGTTGTGTTAAATTTGGTAATAATAGTTTTTTAACCCATATATGGATAACCCATAAAATCACTACGTATGTACTCTTCAACAGTAAAACCTTTTTTATATGCGCATTTGTCCTCAATATGTTTTAAATTTATATTATAGTATTTTTGTTATAAGTTAGTTATATAGCTAACCAACAAATAAACACCCAATTGAATCTGCAATAGCTTCACTTAAATTTAGCTCTCTTTTGGGATGTTTTCTAAGTAATCTTTTTAAATTTGCCCATACATGTTC
>JBDLTW010000234.1:0-3168 GCA_039805605.1 Pseudomonadota bacterium | reverse complement strand
TGCTTTAGGTGGTCCAGGTGGTGCAATGATTGGTTATTTATTAATCTCAATTATTGTTTATTTTCTCATGACTAGTTTGGGTGAGTTAAGTGTTTATCGTCCAAGTTCAGGTTCACTTTGTGATTATGGTTATGAGTATGTCAGTGAATCATTTGGTTTTGCTATGGGGTATAATTATTGGCTTAGTTGGGCAATAACCATTGCTGCCGAAATTTCAGCCGCTAGTTTAACTATGGCATATTGGTTTCCACATATTCATTCATTATATTTTTCCATTTTATTCTTTAGTATTATTGTATTATTTAATATATTTTCGGTACGATTATATGGTGAATTAGAATATATGATGTCATTTATTAAAGTGGCAGTAATTATTGTTTTCATTGTATTGGGATTTTGTGTGATTTTTTCAAAACCAGATACCGTGGTTCATAATTTTACTATTGGTGATGCACCATTTCATAATGGAATGATGGGATTTATTTCGGTATTTTTATTTGCTGGTTATGCTTTTCAGGGTACTGAATTAATTGGTGTAGCATCTGGTGAAGTTAAAGAGCCAGAAAAAGCTATTCCACGTGCAGTAAAAATGGTATTTTGGCGTATTAGTTTATTCTATATTTTATCGGTCTTTGTGGTAAGTGCTTTATTGCCTTATTCGGATCCACGCTTACTTAATCAAAATAATGTGCTAACTAGTCCATATACTTTATTATTTTCTAGTTATTTAGGTCGTTATGCTGGAGATTGCATTAATTTTATTATTTTAATTGCATTATTATCAGCTGCCAATGCTAGTTTATATTCCTCAAGTCGAGTATTATGGTTTTTAGCGCAACGCAATAAAAAATCTTCACCTATTGCCAAATTAAGTAATCAAGGTGTACCAACACTGGCTTTATACATTACGGCATTTATTGGTGCATTAGCGTTTATGAGTTCATTTATCAAAAATGGTCAGTTGTTTACTATTTTAGTTACCATTGCTTCAATATCTTGTTTTGTTGCATGGTGGGGAATTGCAATTATTCATTATCAATTTAGAACTAAATATCTAAAAAATAAAACGGATAAACTTTTATATAAAGCAAAATTTTACCCTTATTCACAATTAATTGCTGTTTCAGTAATTTCTTTGATTGTGATTGCTCAATTTATTACCTTTGATAGTAGTATGTCATTTTTAGACAAATTGGCGGTATATTTAGGTACATTACCATTTTTTGTCTTATACGCATGGCATAAATTATTTTTAAATAAAAAAGTCAATCAGAATAACAAAATTTAACTTATAAAGGTTAATTATGAAAAAAAATGCAATTTATGCACAATCAGGTGGCGTTACTGCCGTTATAAATGCATCTGCTGCTGGTGTAATTAGTAGTTGTCGTGATTATGCGGATAAAATTGGGACTGTCTATGCTGCTGCTAATGGAATTTTAGGTGTGATTAATGAAGAATTAATTGATACGGCTATTTATTCTGATCAGCAAATTGATAGTTTAAAATATACCCCCGGTGGTGCATTTGGTTCTTGCCGTTATAAGCTAAAATCATTACAAGCTAATCGTCAGGAATATGAACGCTTAATTGAAGTGTTTGCTACTTACAATATTGGTTATTTCTTTTATAATGGTGGTAATGATTCGGCGGATACTTGTTTAAAAGTAGCCCAAATTGCTCAAGAATTAAATTACCCATTACAAGCCATTCATATTCCTAAAACTATTGATAATGATTTGGTAGCAACTGATAATTGTCCTGGTTATGGTTCAGTGGCTAAATATATTGCAACTTCAATTCGTGAGGCTGGTTTTGATTTAGCTTCAATGTATCATACTTCAACAAAAGTATTTATTTTGGAAGTTATGGGGCGTAATGCAGGATGGATTGCAGCTGCTGCGGGTGTAGCAAGTGAACAAGTGGGACAACCGCCTCATATTGTGTTATTTCCTGAAATTACTTTTGATGAAGATAGTTTTATTCATAAGGTAAAACATTCAGTAGAAACATATGGTTATTGCGTAATTGCAGCCTCAGAAGGATTAAAAGATCGTTATGATATGCCATTAAGTGCATCACAGCATACCATTGATGATTTTGGGCACCATCAGTTAGGTGGAGTGGCACCAATTCTAGCTGGAATTATTAAAAAACGTCTTGGTTATAAATATCATTGGGCAGTAGCCGACTATTTACAACGTTCAGCTCGGCATATTGCATCTAAGGTTGATGTTGAACAAGCTTATGCCGTGGGCAAAGTTGGAGTAGAATTTGCAATAAATGGTGCTAATGCGGTGATGCCATGCATTAAACGAATTAATCAACAACCTTATCAATGGCAGATTGAAGCAGTTAGCTTAGAAGAAATTGCTAATCATGAAAAATTTATGCCACGTGATTTTATTAGTGAAGATGGATTTCATATTACTGATTTATGTCGTGAATATATTTTACCTCTAATTGCAGGTGAAAATTATCCGCCATATCTGAATGGTTTACCTAATTATGCTAGACTTGAACAGGTTTTGGTAGCTAAACAATTAGCTGACTTTGTTAAACATGACTAAAAAAATTACTGTGGCAATTACGGGGGCAAGTGGTATGCCATTTGCTTTGCGCTTATTAGAAGTTTTATTACTTGCTGATTGTAAGATTAATTTAGTTATTAGTAAGGCAGGAAGCTTAACTCTTCATCATGAAGTAAATCTTGCTTTAAGTGCTAATCCAAATTCAGCAAAATCACGTTTACTAGAACATTTGCATTTAGTTGACTATGCTGATCGTCTTACTCTTTATGCGGTTAATGATTGGTTTGCACCAATAGCATCTGGTTCTAGTGTTGATGAAGCAATGGTAGTTTGTCCTTGCTCAATGGCTAGTTTAGCTAAAATTGCTCATGGTATTGCTGATGATTTAATTTCTCGTAGTGCCGATGTGATTTTAAAAGAGCGTAAGAATTTAATTATTGTGCCACGGGAAACTCCATTATCTGCCTTACATTTAGAACATATGTTAAAACTAGCTCGTTTAGGGGTAGCAATAATTCCACCAGTACCTGCTTTTTATACTCAACCACAAACAATATCTGATATTATTGATTTTGTGGTTAGCCGAATTTTAGATCAATTGGGTTTAGATAATCAATTAACTAAACGTTGGTAAAAA
>JBDLTW010000233.1:0-3678 GCA_039805605.1 Pseudomonadota bacterium | reverse complement strand
ATTTGGCCAATTCAAGATTTGCGCCGTGAAATTGAGTTTGCTACTGATCGTCGAATTTTTGCTTTATATAAGTGGTTTTATGAAGGTGGTAGTTGTGTTGAGGCTCATCAGTTGTCGAGGATTGATTATTGGTTTTTACAGCAAATTGAACAAATCGCACAAATTGCATTACAATTAAAACAGCAATTAACTCCGTCGTTATTATTATTAGCTAAACAATTTGGTTTTAGTGATAAAACTATTGCTGGATTACAAAATACTTTGGAGCATTCAGTACGTCAATTACGTCAGCAGTATAAAATTTACCCAGTAATTAAACAAATTGATACCTTAGCTGGTGAGTTTGCCGCACAAACAAATTATTTATATACTACCTATCATGGTAAATTCCATGATATTCAACCAGCACAAGATATTTATGTAATAATAGGATCT
This sequence comes from Pseudomonadota bacterium, assembly GCA_039805605.1. Lineage (GTDB taxonomy): Bacteria > Pseudomonadota > Gammaproteobacteria > Burkholderiales > UBA11063 > Aquella. Next base: position 3,243 of record JBDLTW010000233.1, on the reverse strand, counting down.
GGTCCTTATTCAATTGGTTCTTCGGTTGAATTTGATTGGTGTACCGTAAATTTAGCTCGTCAATTACGTGCAAATGGTAAATCAGTGGTAATTATTAACTCTAACCCAGAGACAGTGTCAACTGATTATGATGAGTCGGATCGCTTATATTTTGAACCATTGACGTTAGAGCGAGTGTGTGATATTCTTGATTTTGAAAATATTAAAGGTGTTTGTGTTAGTGTTGGAGGGCAAATTGCGAATAATTTAGCACTACCATTACATAAACTTGGTTATTCAATTTTGGGGACTTCACCGTTAAATATTGACAAAGCTGAAAATCGGGCTAAATTTTCTAGTATGTTAAATTTATTAGGTATTGATCAACCGCGTTGGATTAGTGCAACAACTAATGAAGAAATTCAACAATTTATTAGTGAAGTTGGTCTTCCTGTTTTAATCCGTCCTTCTTATGTGTTATCAGGAGCTGCAATGAAAGTTGTGGCTGATCAAAGTACCTTAAATAGTTATTTAAAAGAAGCCGTTTTAGTTTCAAATGATCACCCCGTTGTAATCTCTCAATTTATTACCAATGCCAAAGAATTAGAAGTTGATGGAATAGCTCAAGATGGAAAAATTATTATTGATGCAATTAGTGAACATATTGAAAATGCTGGTGTTCACTCAGGCGATGCAACCTTAGTTTTTCCACCAGAGCGTTTATATTTAAAAACCGTTAATCGCGCACGGGAAATTGCGCGTAAAATTGTTAAAGCTCTGAATATTTCTGGTCCATTTAATATGCAATTTATTGCTAAAAATAATGAGTTAAAAGTCATTGAATGTAATGTTCGTGCTTCACGATCATTCCCATTTATTTCTAAAGTTACAGGACATAATTTAGTAGCAATTATGGCAAAAGTATTTTTAGGACAAGTAATTAATGAAACATTTTATACTTTAGATGGACGGATGATGGGGATAAAAAGCCCAGTATTTTCGTACAATCGCTTTAAAGGTTCAGATCCTGTTGCGCAGGTAGAAATGTCTTCTACTGGCGAAGTAGCATGTATTGGTAAAGATATTTTGGAAACTTTTTACATGTCGTGGTTAGCAGTTGGGCAAAAGATAGATAAGCCGGTTATTTTATTAAGCTTAGATGATCGCTTTAAGCAAAAATTATTACCTTTAGTTAAACAATTAAGCGAACAAGATTGGCAATTTGTTGCGACTGGTTCAACGCATGATTTATTAGTAAATAATGGTATTCAATCTAAATTTGTATTTAAGATTTCAGAGCAGGTAGAACCTAATATTCAGCAATCAATTATTAATAAGCAAGTTGGTTTAATCATTAATTTACCACCTGAGGCATTTAATAGTGATGAAAATTCTGATGGATTTAAAATTCGTCGTTTAGCTATAGATTATCATATTCCACTGGTTACTAATTTCCAATTGTGTGAAATGTTATTAGAGGCACTAGTAAATTTTTATAATAAACCACACCATATTTATTCATATCGTCAATTGTTAGCAGGGGAACATCATGATTAGTCTTCAGCAAAAAGGGTTAATTGCTTTACAAGATTTAACTAAGCAAGATATTTTAGATATTTTAGATCATGCTAAAAAATTTAAAAATGGATTGCGTAAAAATACTTTAGAAGGCAAAGTGTTAGCTTCATGTTTTTTTGAACCATCAACCCGCACTCGTTTATCTTTTGAATCTGCAGTGGCCTATTTAGGGGGTAAATTTATCGGTTTTGCCGATAGTAGCTCGACCTCACTTAATAAAGGTGAAACATTTAGCGATACCTTACAAATGATTAATTGTTATGCTGATGGTTTAATTATGCGTCACCCTAATGATGGAGCAGCTCGTTTAGCTAGTGAAATCATGCATATTCCAGTTATTAATGCAGGAGATGGTGCTAATCAACATCCTACTCAAACTTTATTAGATTTATTTTCTATTCAAGATAGCCAAGGGCAACTTGATGAAATTAATCTAGGTTTAATGGGGGATTTAAAATATAGTCGGACTATTCATTCGTTAATTAATGCTAGTAAATTCTTTAAAATGCGTTTATATTTAACTAGATTACAAACAGAACGTTTTAATTCTAGTGAAGTAATTACAAAATATGGAATTAATGCTGAATTATTAGCTAATGCTAAACCTAATTTACGTATTTTACATCCATTACCACGTCGTGAAGAGTTACCGATAGAAATTGACCAAACTCCATATGCTTATTATTTTCAACAAGCACAAAATGGTTTATTTGTTCGTCAAGCTTTATTAGATTTAATTTTTGGAGGGATCTAAGATGAGTAAAAAAATTGGAGCAATTGCTAATGGTGTTAATTTAGATCATATTCGTCAAGGTAATGCTTGGTATATTATAAAATTATTAAAATTAGAACGAAATTATCCAGTTGGAATTGGTTTAAATTTACCTAGTCAGCGTTTAGGTTATAAAGATTTGGTAAAAATAGAGAATTTTTATTGTAGTGAAGATCAGCTAGAGCGGATTAGTTTATTTGCCTATGGTGCTACTTATAGTGAAATAAAAAATTTCGAAATAGTTCGTAAAATTCATCTGACTTTACCTAAAGTTACTGATTTAATTATATGTCCAAATCATCGCTGTATTTCCCATCAATATAGTTCTAAATTTCATTTACATATTAATGGAGATATCATTATTGCACGTTGTCATTATTGTGAACATAACTATGATTTAGACGGTTTAAACCAGTTTAATTTATAATTATTCTTGGTTCCGTATTTTTAGCAAAAAACACCATAAGCTGTCGCTAATTTAATAGCGACTGCTTATGCATTTCATACATAATTACAAAACCAAAAAATCCATCAATCAACTGTAGAATATTAATCCATTAAGTAACTATCAAGCTAAATTAGCCAAGTTACAAAAAGACTTAGCTTGTAAAACTAAGTTTAGTCGTAACTGGAATAAGCAAAAAGTTAAGGACAGTATGCATTATAAAATAGCTAATATCAGAAATGACTTTATTCACAAAGTAACTACGGTAAGTTAAAGCTATGCATATGTATCAATTAAAGTCATTAACGTAAAAAACAAAAACATGACTAAATCAGCCAAAGGTACTATTGATAAACCAAGTAAAATGGTGAAACAAAAATCTGGATTAAATAAATCAATCTTAGATCAAAGCTGTGATGTTTAAACAGTTTCTAGCCTACAAACTCAAATATAAATATGGAACAGAATT
>JBDLTW010000232.1:0-3646 GCA_039805605.1 Pseudomonadota bacterium | reverse complement strand
ATATGCATGGTTTTTTCAGTTAATAGCTTTACGTTATATGGAAATAAATAAATATTTAGGTCTTAGATATCGTATTTTATCTGATCCAAATCATCAGATAAATTACCCAGAAATTATATCCTCATTTGCTAAATTATCTGATAATGAATTGATTGAATTAGATAAATTAAAGTCTAGAGAACTTTATTTAAATCATCAATATGAAGATTTGTATCAAGATATTTTATTAGCACAGTTATCTCAGCTACATAAAGTTATGCCTCAAGTATTTTATGCTAATACTAGCTATATTAACTTGGTCATACCATTTCATTTATTATTAAGCAATTCAGTACGAGCTAAACTAGTTAATCAATTGTCTGAAAACATTTTTCTCTATCCAGAAAATTTAGGATTACTATGTCAATATTTTGAAAATGAACAACGAGATATTATACGTGATAAAATTACCAATAAAAAATATAATTTGAATCAATACGAATTAATTAGTTTAACTCAATTATGCACCACTCCATGGATTGCAAAATTTATGTTAGAAAATAGTTTAGGGCAATTATGGTTAGAAGTTATCCCTAATAGTATTTTATTAGAAAATTCTCAATATTATTTGGAAAATAATAAAAATTTAATTATACCTAATTATAATGAGACATCAATTGATCCAATTAATCTAACTGTTCTTGATCCTAGTTGTGGTAGTGGTACTCTCTTGGTTGAAGCTTATCGCATACTTAAACAAATTTATCTTGAATATGGTTATTCAATAAAAGAAATTCCTCAATTAATTTTAAAACATAATATCTTTGGTTTTGACATTGATCCCAAAATTTGTAAATTAGCTAATTTTAATGTTATCATGATGGCATTAGCCGATGATAATAATTTATTATCGCAACCACTTATTACTAATATCATAAGTTTAAAATCAAGCAATAATATTAATCGAAGTTTATTAGTTGCGACATTGAGTAGCTTATGTATATCAATTCAAGAAAAGCAATTTGAACAATTTCTTGATTTATTTATAAATGCTAATTTATATGGGTCATTAATTCAAATACCTAAAGTATTTCAAGAGCTTACTTATAATTTGCAACCCTTAATTAGTAATATGATTATTCCGACTAATTTAAGCTCTGAACAGTTAGAAGTTATTACACAATTCAAAAAACTTATTCAGCAAAGTATCTTATTAGCAAATACATATGATTGCGTAGTCTCACGACCACCACATATTAATAGCAATACTTTATCTAAGTTACTAGGTTCTTTTAATGGATTTTTAAAAAATACTTACCCACAAATAAAACCAGATTTAGTGACAGCCTTTATTTTACGTAATTTATTATTTACCAAACCAAATGGATATTTAGCTAGTTATACTTTAGAAAATTGGATGTTTTTAGCTAGTTTTGAAAATTTTCGTGATTATTTATTAAGCAATTCCACAATTGACAAATTAATTTATTTACCTAATACTAGAAAAATGACATTTAAATCTTGTGTTACAATTTTACGCAATAAATATTATCCTGAGTTTGAAGGTGCTTATTGTCATATTACACCTGATGATTTAGATGTTGAGGATACCCCTAATGATTTTTCTCAAATTATTGATAAGCAATATTTTTCTAGGGCACAAAAATTTCGCCAAATTCCAGGGATACCAATTGCTTATTGGGTAACTGATAAAATAGCTAAAATTATGCAAGAATATCCTAATTTAGCTCAATTTTCTAATGTAAAAACAGGTGTTATTACTGGCAATAATGCAAAATTTACACGTTATTGGCATGAGGTTGATTATACTAAGATTGGCTTTAATTTAACTAGTAATATTCAAGCTGAGCATTCTTGCAAAAAATGGGTTCCCATGAATAAAGGTGGTGAATTTCGTAAATGGTATGGCATACATTATTTTGTAATTAATTATGAAAATGATGGAGCTGAATTAAAACAATATTCGAATATATCATCAAATCAACAATATTTTTTTAATGAATGTGCCACATGGACAGGAATTAGTCTTAGTTATTTTGGTATTCGTTATTTACCATATGGATTTATTAATGAATCTACTGGATCTGGAGTATTTACTAATTCAAATAATTTATATTCTATAGTTGGTTTTTTATCAAGTAATTTAGTTCCTTATTTCTTTTCTTTTATTAATCCAACTTTGTATTATAAACCTAGTGATGTAGCTATTTTGCCCACTAAATTAATCCCAGAATGTGAAAGCATTGTTAAAGAGTTAATTACTATCAGTAAACAAGATTGGGATTCTTTTGAAATATCATGGAATTTTAAAACTCACCCATTACTGCAAATAGAAGGTGAGAATATTGAAAAACGTTATCAAATATTAAATAGTCAATGGCAACTTAAAATTCAACGGATGCAATTTTTGGAGCAAGAAAATAATCGGCTACATATTAATGCTTATGATTTAAACGATGAATTTAATCCAGAGGTAGAAATACGTTATATTTCTTTAAACTGTAATCCTTATTTTCGTTATCGGACTAATAAGAATTTAGAAGATCGCTTAAAATTAGATACCTATAAGGAGTTAATTAGTTATTTAATCGGTTGTATACTAGGACGTTATAGCTTAGATTATGATGGCATAGCTTATGCTGGTGGTATGTGGTATAAAGATCGTTATCAAACATATATTCCAACACCTAGTAAATTAATTCCACTAACTAATGAATTATTTTATTCAGATGATGGAGCTAGACAACTAGAAAAAATAGTTAAGCAAATTTTTCATATCGATCCCATTGGAAGCTTCCGTCAATTAGCTCAAATAATTAAATCTAGCACAGAGAATAGCTTAATAATTCTAAATAATTATTTAATTAATGGTTTTTATAAAGATCATTTAAAAACTTATCAGAAAAGACCAATTTATTGGTTATTTAGTAGTGGTAAAACTAAAGCTTTTCAAGCATTGGTTTATTTACACTGTCTAGATATAAGGACATTAATTGCAATGCGCCTTGATTATGTTTACCCACTTTTAGATAAATTACAGGTTCGTTTAAGTGAATTAGAATCTTTACCCATACCGATTCAATCGCAGATTAGACAAATAAATGAATTAAACGCAAAAATTATAGAATTAGAAAAATTTTTAAGAAATCTTGAGTATGTAATTAATACTTGGGTTGATCTAGATTTAGATGAAGGCGTTATTGTTAATTATGCTAAATTTAAAGATATTTTGGAACCAATCAGTTAAATAAATTAACTACTGTTATTTTTATTCACAATACCATAAAACCTTCCCCTGAAAGGGGAAAGGTTTTGATCATTTTTGCTAGTTGTGTGGCGAATAATTGACTAATAAGTACATATGTCAACTTCACCATTAAATTAAGCTAATTAAACATAGCTTAAAAAATCAATTTTAATTATAATATCACTAATTTCGCAAAATGATTTGAATTTAGTATAGATAAAAAATATGCTGTAATTTAATACAATATACCTATATTAATACCTAGTAGCTTAAAAAATTTAAAGCTAACAACTTAACAATCTTTTCAAGATAATCTTGATCAATATGGTCAAACTCAGCCAAATTTTCACTATCAATATCTAGTACGGCAACTATATCATTCTTTGAATTATATACTGG
>JBDLTW010000231.1:0-4112 GCA_039805605.1 Pseudomonadota bacterium | reverse complement strand
TATCTACACGACGACAAAAGTCAATTAAATTACTATATGCACCATTTTTATTTCGTTCTTCAACAATTATTTCTACTACATTTGACCCAATTCCTTTTATAGCACCTAAAGCATAGCGAATTTCTTGTGAGCCAACTGGAGTAAAACGATACTCTGAATAATTAATATCAGGAGGTAAAATATGTAGATTATTTGCTAAACAATCTTGATAAAATTCATATAATTTATCTGTTTTGTCTAACTCTGAAGATAATGTAGCTGCCATAAAACAAGCTGGGTAGTAGGCTTTTAAATATGCAGTATGATATGAAATTACAGCATATGCTGCGGTATGTGATTTATTAAAGCCATATTCTGCAAACATTGCCATTAAATCAAATAATTTTTCTGCTAATTCTTTAGCATATCCTTTAGTTAATGCACCTTCGGTAAAAATAGCGCGGTGCTTATCCATTTCTTCTTTTTTCTTTTTACCCATGGCTCGACGTAATAAATCTGCGCCCCCCAGAGTATAACCGCCAATAATTTGCGAAATTTGCATTACCTGTTCTTGATAGACAATAACTCCATAAGTGGGATCGAGAACTTCCATTAAATCATCATGAAAATAATCAATTTCTGCTTCGCCTTTCTTACGTTGAACAAAGTCATCCACCATTCCCGAACCTAGTGGTCCTGGACGGTATAGGGCTAAAACAGCAATAATATCTTCAAAGCGACTTGGTTCTAATTTAACTAATAAACGCTTCATTCCTTGCGATTCAAGTTGGAATACCGCAGTTGTATTTCCTGCTTGAAGTAATTTATATACTTTTTTATCTTCAAAATCTGAATTAGATAAGTGAATTTTTATGCCATGCAAACGTTCGATTTGTTCTAAGCTTTCTTGGATAATCGTTAAATTACGCAATCCTAAAAAGTCAAATTTAACTAAACCAATAGCTTCAACATCATCTTTATCTAATTGAGAAGTTTGCATTCCATCGGCTAAATATAAGGGACAAAAATCAGATAATTTGCTTGGCGCAATCAAGACTCCAGCTGCATGCTTACCAACATTACGAGTTAGATCCTCTAGTTGTAATGACATTTCCCATAAGCGTAATAATTCTTCATCAGCATTACTAATTCGTAAATTCAATTCTGGAAAATGTTCTAAAGCCTCTTCTAATCCATAACTTTTTGCTGGAGTATTTTCAATTAATTTAGAAATTGAATCACATAAACCATAAGGCAAACCAAGAACTCTTCCGACATCTTTAATTACTGCCTTTGACGACATAGTTCCAAAAGTAGCAATTTGAGCTACTGCATCAGAACCATATTTTGTTTGAACATATTGAATTACTTTTTCTCGTTTATCTTGACAAAAATCAATGTCAAAATCGGGCATTGACACCCTTTCTGGATTTAAAAAACGCTCAAAAAGTAGATTGTAACGCAAAGGATCAATATCAGTAATTCCTAAACTAAAGGCAACTAATGACCCTGCACCAGAACCACGTCCCGGACCTACAGGAACATTATTTTGCTTTGCCCAAATAATAAAATCGGCAACAATTAAAAAATACCCAGCAAAGCCCATTTGAATGATGGTGGCAATTTCTAATTCTAAACGTTGCTGATAAGTAGCTAATTGATCCTGACGTTTATTAACATCTGGATATAATTGTTCTAAATGTTTATTTAAACCTTGAGATGCCAGTAATGATAAATACTCTTCTAATGGTTGTTGATTTGGTGTAGCAAAGTTAGGCAAAAAATACTGTCCCAAGGTTATTTCTAGATTACATTTTTTAGCAATTGTTAAACTATTATGTAATGCCATTGGTAAATCAGCAAATAACTCACTCATTTCCTCAGCCGATTTAAAATATTGATCGGAACTATATTTACTTTTTCGCGAACTATTATCTAGCATTTCACCATTAGCGATACAAACTCTAACTTCATGAGCCAGATAATCGCTAGGTTTAGCAAATTGTACAGGATGAGTAGCGACCACAGGAATGTGTAATTGCTCGGCAATATTTAACCATTGCTGGAAAATATTTTCATCATAATGTAATTTACTACGTTGTAATTCGATGAAATAATTATCGCCGAAAATTTTTTGCCAAGCTTGAGCTTGAGTTAGTGCTGCTTCAAAACCTAAATTAGCAATTAAATAACTTAAATCGCCAAATATCCCACCAGATAATACAATAACATCATCATTATGGTTGGCTAATAGCCACTCTTCTTTAATATGAGGAATATCTTTAATTTTATTTTCAACATAGGAACGAGTTATCCAATCACAAATTTGTCGATAGCCCTGTAAATTTTTAGCCAATAAAATCAATTGATAGCTAAAATTATTTCCTTGCACATTCACGTCACTACCTAAAATAGGTTTTATGCCCATTTCACGGCAAGTTTTATAAAATTTTACTAATCCAAACATATTGTGCCGATCAGTTAATCCCACTGCTACCATCTGTTGATTTTTTGCCAATTTTAATAATGGTTTAATGCGTAGAATACTATCGCTTACTGAAAATTCACTATGTAATCGTAAATGAACAAAATCATGCATATTAATTTAGCTCCACAGTTGAAAATAATTCAGTAAAATTATCAAAGAGTAATTGTTGTTTAAGCCACAAATCTGCACTTGGTGTATAATCGAGATTAGTCACTTCCCCCCAAACTGGATTAGGAAAATGACGATCGTTAATAAAACGTGGAATAATATGCCAATGTAAATGAGGCGTTAGATTACCAAAACTGGCTAAATTAATTTTATCGGGGTTTAAATGTGTGCGTAATAATTGTTCACAACGATAAATTACTTTCCATATTGATTGAGCCTCAGCAAAATCAATATCGGTCATTTCAACAACATGGCGATTTAAAATAATACGTAAATACCCATAATAATAGTCATCTTCAACTAAAATTATTCTCAATAATTCATTTTGATATAAAAGTTTACCACCCAATTGTTGGCAAAAAAAGCACTCTGCCATATTTAAATTCCTTAACTTGATATGTTTATTTAGTCATTATTATATCATCTTCATTAGTTTGTTGTTGACATTAACTCAGTTAGACCACTTGTGCGTTTAGTCGGTCGTAAATTTAATAATGGATCTAAAGAGGCAAATAATTCAACTTGAGTTTTAGCTCGAGTAATTGCTGTATAGATTAATTCTTTACTTAATAATGTTTGATTACTATGATCGGCAATTACTATACGGACTAAATTATATTCTGAACCTTGTGATTTATGAATAGTAATTGCATAAGCTAAGCTATACTTAGGAAGACATTCTGGAATAAAACTGCGTCCATCAGCAAAATAAATTCTTGGTTTATTATTGATCAATAAACAAATACCAATATCACCATTATGTAATCCCTGTTCATTTTCACGGATTAAAATACTTCGACCATTATACCAATCACTATGACAGTGTAACATTTGTTTAAGTCGAGCTTCTAGTTGTTGATTTAAATTATCGACTCCTAAACTGCCATTATTAGTCATACTTAAAATAGTTGCACGAGTAAACGCACTAAATAGTTGTTGTATATAGTCCAAAGATGGTTCTTTATCATAGTGCTGATTATAATCATGGATAAAATTAATTAGATTATCCTGACCATGTAAGGCACTGTGCAAAATTTGATTAAGCTTAGGTTCTTGTAAGGACAAATTAATTCCTGTAGTTAGTAAGGTTTCAATTTGTTGCTTATCATCGATTAGAATGGCATTAGCGAGTTGACCAACTTCGCCTATATTACGTTTACTAATCGTTAATTTACTTACATAACGATTGGAGTTTTTTGCATTAACTAGAGAACTAAACACAAATCCTTCTTCTACTGAGGATAATTGGTTAGGATCTCCCAAAAAAATAAGATGTTTAATTTTAGTTACATCAAGAGCACTAATTAATTTATAAAATAAAGGCAAACTGATCATTGAAGATTCATCAATAATTAATACTTCACAATCCAATGGATTAGTTATATTCCGTTTAAAATAAATTGAATGATAAATATAACCCAATAATTTATGAATAGTGCCAAATGATTCTGCCTGATTAAGTAAGCTATTAATATGC
>JBDLTW010000230.1:0-6616 GCA_039805605.1 Pseudomonadota bacterium | reverse complement strand
TAATTTATAACGGGTTTTGGTTTAGTCCTGAAATGAATTTTTTAATGGCTGCTAATCAAACTTTATTAAGTGCAATTAATGGTAGTGTAACTTTAGGCCTATACAAAGGTAATGTAATTATTAAAGGACGTAGTTCGAATAATTCATTATATAATCATGATATAGCAAGTATGGATAAACTGGGTGATTATGATCAAACTGATGCTAAAGGTTTTATTAAATTAACCGCTTTACGTTTAAAATCGACACAAGCATAGGAGTGGTGTTTTGATGAATTCACGTCAGCAATATGCAGATTATTGTTTGGATATTTATGGTCAGGTTGAGTTTGTTCCAGTTCGTGGTAATGGTTCTCGTTTATATGGTGAAGATGGACGAGAAGTTATTGATTTAGCCGCTGGAATAGCGGTTAATGCCTTAGGTCATGCTAATCCAGATTTAATTCAAGCATTGAATTATCAAGCTGAGCAACTTTGGCATGTAAGCAATATTATGGTTAATCAACCTGCGTTAGCTTTGGCAAAAACTTTAACTGATCTTAGTTGTTGTGATCGTGCCTTTATTTGTAATAGTGGTACTGAAGCTATTGAAGCTGGGTTAAAATTAGCTCGTCGTTATGCCTTAAAACATTTTGGGGCGGAAAAGCATAAAATTGTTTCTTTTCAAAACAGTTTTCATGGTCGCACATTATTTGCGGTGTCGGTAGGTGGTCAGGCTAAATATAGTCAAGATTTTGCTCCTCTACCTCCTGGAATTGTACATGGCATATTTAATGATTGCGCTAGTGCTGAGCAATTAATTGATCAAAATACTGCGGTAGTAATTGTTGAACCAATTCAGGCTGAAGGTGGTGTTAGACCAGCCAGTGCTGAATTTTTACAAAAATTACGTCAATTATGTGATCAACATCAGGCAATTTTGATGTTTGATGAAGTTCAAACAGGAATTGGGCGTACTGGTAAATTATTTGCCTATCAGAATTATGCAGTAGAACCAGATATTATTAGTTTAGCTAAGGCTTTAGGTGGTGGTTTTCCAATTGGGGCAATGTTAGTTAAGCAACGCTATCAAGATGGTTTAGAGCTAGGTAGTCATGGCACTACTTTTGGTGGTAATCCATTAGCTTGTGCTGTAGCTAATAAGGTGTTAGAAATTATTAACACTCAGCAACTATTAGAGCAGGTTATTGAGCGGAGTAATCAAATTAAAGCCTATTTAACTGAGCTTAATTATCGTTATGGCTTATATCAAGATATTCGTGGCTGTGGCTTATTAATTGGTGCACAATTAGCTAACTTATATACGGGTCAGGCTAAGACAATTATGCAATTAGGTTTTGATTATGGCGTAGCAAGTTTAATCGCTACTCCTGAAGTTAACCGCTTTACTCCTGCTTTGAATATTTCAACTAATGAATTAGAATTGGGATTATCACGCTTTACCCAAGCAGTTGAGCATTTTATGGCTAATCAAGCTTAATTTTTACCATATTTATAACAAAATCCCAGTGCTTAGAAGTTGGGATTTTGTTGATTTTTAAATCTAGTTTTTAGCTAAAACTTATGCTATAGATGACTAAAAATGCAATTTGTACAATGGTCACGATTAAACCATTTTTTATCATTGCTTTGATATTTGAGCTTTCAGCAAAGCCCATTGCAGCAAACATATTTGCCCCAGGAATGGCAAAATTAGTAATTCGTGTTGCCAATAAAATACTAAAAGCAAATGATGTCATTGATAAATTAAGTGCTTGGACTGAAGGAATAAATAGGCTATAGAGCATTTTGATTACGGCAGCTGCGGCGGCTGGCATACCAAAAGCACCTGTAATCCCAACTAGAATAGCTAAAATTGTTTTACCACCATGTTGATTAAGTTGTGCAAATAATTTAAGTAATGCATTAAATCCTCCTGCTTGTTGAACTAAATCAAGCATAGGTCCTAAGAGTAAAAAAATAAAAAATAGATGAAAATTTTTCTTCATTCCGTCTAGAAGTAACTCAAAAATTCTAGCTAAACTTAATTTAGCACTTAAGCCGCTACTGATTGTTAAAAACAACATAACAAAAATTACAAAACTAGTACCTGCTTTAGCCAATAAGCCATAAACCACACATAAAACAAAACTAATTATAAACCATAATGTGGTTTTTTTCTGTTGAGAATTGGGGATAAATTCTACTGTATTACTTTGATCATAATTGAATTGCTCATTAGCATACTGTTGCTGTAATTTTCCTGCCATATACCAAGTTACGATTAAGGTTACACAAGAAATTGGAATTGAAGCATAAATTAACATATTTGTATAGCTCAATCCACTAACGCCAAGTAGAGCAACTACTGGTGGTGCAAATGGTCCTAAAATTAATGCTTCTTCGCCTGATGCTTGCATTAAGACTGCTAAACTGGGACGGCTTAATTTTACTTTACTGGCAATTGGGCGTAAGATAGGTGCTAGAATAGCTAGACCACCAGCTAAAGTTCCTAAAATTGCCACTATGGTTAGTGAAGATATAATTACGCCTACTTTTACTCTAGTTTGTGTATTTACGCCAATACTATGAACAATTTTATGAACTAGAGTGTGGCTTACTTTAGTTTCAGTTAATACTTCACCTAATCCACGTCCAAGCATAATAATTAGCCCAACTAAAGCTAAAAAAGATCCTAATGAATTAGCGATAATTTTTCCTATTTCAATGGGGGTTGACCAATTGAATAAAAAACCTAAACCAACAGCAATTATCGTAGCAATTAATGGATCAATATTACGAAATACCAATATTGTATAGAGTATAATTATTGATAAACTAGCAAGTTGAAAATAAAAAAGCATAATTTACACCTTAATTCTAAATAATTGTGCTTACCATTTGTAGATTATTAATTTTATTAATTCCTAGACCAATCTGTGAACTGAGTTCCAGATTTGCACCATCTATGCATACACCACCACTGACGGGGTTAGTTATGATCATACTAATTGGATCTAAATCAATGAAAGTGAAATTTTTGCGACTACAAACAAAACTAGCCATAGCAGCCACGCCAATTGGTGATTCAAGCATACAACCAGCCATACATGGAACTTGATAGGCATTAGCTAAATCATAAATTGCTCGAGCTTGATAAATTCCAGCTGTCTTCATTAGTTTGATATTAATACCATCTGCTTGTTGGTTTACAATTATCTGCGTGGCATCACGTAGATTAAAAATGGCTTCATCGGCATAAATTGGGATTAGGGAATTATCACGAATATATTTTAAACTAGTATAGTCCCAATGTTTAACTGGTTGTTCAATCATAGCAATATTTAGGTCATGTTTAATTAATTGCTCAATTAAATTTAATGCGTTTTTACTTTTCCAACCTTGGTTGGCATCAGCAATCAAATTAATTTCTGTTCCAATTGCTTGGCGTATACTTTTTAAGCGAATTAAATCATCATCAGTATTTAAACCAATTTTGATTTTTAAAGTTTCAAAGCCATTATTAATTAGTAATTTAGCATCATTTGCCATTTCTTGCGGGTTTTTAACACTAATAGTTGATAAAATTTTTAATTTAGGGTTTCCACCACCCAGAAATTTATATAGTGGTTGATGCATTTTTTTAGCTATTAAGTCATGAATAGCTATATCAAGCGCAGCTTTGGCTGAATTATTATTAACCATGCTATTGTGAATTAGATTAAGCAAATTTTCAAAATTATCTAACTCCGCATTAATAATTTGTCGAGCAATAATTTGTATTGCCCCAATGATTGATGGTAAACTATCTCCTGTAATTACTGGAGTTGCTGCGGCTGAGCCATAACCAATTAGCCCGTTATCACAATGAATAAGCACCACAATATCTTCAATAGCATTAGTATGGCGTAAAGCAGTTATAAATGGACGAATTAGAGGGATGTTTAAACTGGCAATTTCCACTTTGGTGATTAACATAATTGCTAACCTTGTTGAAGATTATTAATTAAACTACATGGTTTACCATTAGCATCAATTGCTACATAGGTAAAGATTCCTTGAGTTACTAATTTAGTTTCATGCGTAATATATGAGTAAGTCCATGTTTCAATATGAATTTTCATCGAAGTTTTACCGCTAGAAATTAATTTAGCATAACAAGAAACTAAATCTCCAATTTTTACTGGGTTAATAAATGACATACTATCAATAGATACTGTTACCGCTCTTCCAGTACTTGATTTGCTTTTAGCGATTATACCACCGCCTAGATCCATTTGTGATAATACCCAGCCACCAAATATATCCCCATTTGAATTGGTATCAGCAGGCATAGCAATTGTGCGAATAACGAGTTCTCCAGTTGTCGATGGTTGCAATTCATTCATAAAGTTATCCTTGTTTAAAATCAAATTTAAATTAGCACTGATTATAGCATAACTTGATTTCTTCGGTAGTGATTTATCCATCACGTCGTAAAACTGGGGGCGGATATAGGCGTTAAACTAGCGTAGCTTGTTGCGAAGGCTATTTAATAAACCAGCTTGAATTTTGTAAATTAACTATAGTACAATAATTCCATTATGAAAAACAAAGCCTATAAAAAACATTTTTGTTTAAAGAATATCTAGATTGTAACAAGTCACAAATAGTTGATAAAACTTAGTAAAATATGCTATAATTACGGTTGCTAATTAATAAATCATGTTTATTTTACTTAATATTTAAATAGTCATGGTTCGCTGCTCTTGATTATGATAAAAGAGCTATCATTTTAGTCTTTGACATAGTTCAACTTAAGGGAATAATTACCCTGTAGAATATTTATGTCAAAATCAATTTCAAATTTCAATTACACTCTAACCACAAATTAAATCTCTATAATATTTCATGTATACGGTTATTTACACATGATTTTATGTAAACGACTAAGTTTATTGACTTAGATGCTGGTGAGTGTTAAGAATTATAACAAAATAATTAGATTTAATTTAAATTTAATTATGGTAAATAACCAGCAATACTCAGAAAGGAATATTATATGAGTAATTTTAATGATTTTAATTTGAGTAGTGAAATGATCGAGGCTCTAAGTGCCAAGGGTTTTACTACGCCTAGTCCTATTCAAGCTTTGGTTATTCCAGAGTTTTTACGTGAACAAGCTAATATTATTGGTCAAGCTCAAACAGGTACAGGAAAAACAGCTGCTTTTTCAATTCCAATTATTGAAACAATTAGTACTGGTTCACATGTTAAAGCAATTGTTTTAACACCGACTCGTGAATTAGCTATTCAAGTATGTGAAGAAATGTATTCTTTGATAGGTAAGCGTGATATTCGTGTTTCTGCAGTTTATGGTGGAGCGTCGATTGAACAACAAATTCGGAATATTAAACGTGGTTCTGATATTATTGTTGGAACACCTGGGCGAGTTATGGATTTATTAGATCGTAAAGTATTGGATTTATCAAATATTGAATTTTTTGTTTTAGATGAAGCCGATGAAATGTTAAATATGGGCTTTGTTGAAGATATTGAACAGATTTTAAAAACAACTAATCAACAAAAGAAAATGTTATTTTTCTCAGCAACTATGCCATCTTCAATTTTAGATATTGCTAAACGCTATATGGGTAATTATAAAACTTTGAAAGTAGAAAATAAAGAGTTAACTACTCAGTTAACTGAACAAATTTATTTCGAAGTAAAAGAAGGTGATAAGTTTGAAGCTTTATGTCGTGTATTAGATTTTGAACAAGATTTTTACGGTATAATCTTTTGCCGGACTAAAATAGAAGTAGATGAAGTAACTAAGCATTTAAAAACTCGTAGTTATGCAGTTGAGGCATTACATGGTGATATTACGCAATCGCAACGTAGCAAAACCTTAGCTGAATTTAAAGATAAAATAATTAATATTTTAGTGGCAACAGATGTAGCGGCTCGTGGTATTGATGTAAATAACCTAACGCATGTGATCAATTATTCAATTCCTCAAGAGGCTGAATCATATGTGCATAGAATTGGTCGTACGGGTCGTGCGGGGAATAAAGGAATTGCAATTACATTTGTAACACCTCGAGAAATGTCACGTTTAGGGTTAATTAAAAAAGTTGCCAAAACAAATATAAAAAAACAAGCAATTCCTGAGATTAAAGATATTATTCGAGCTAAAGAAGAATATTTACAAGCTTGTTTAAGCGAAATAATTTTAGAACAAGATTTTAATAATTACACTAAATTAGCTGAACGTTTATTAAAAGATAATGATCCAAAAACTATTTTAGCATCGCTATTACGTCATCAGTATCAAGATGAGTTTATGGAAGAAAGCTATGCTAAGATTGAACAACATTCAACATCTACTGATACGGTTAAACTATTTGTTGCCTTAGGTAAAAAAGATGGAATTAATCCACGTAGTTTATTGGATATTTTACATCAACGTTGTAAAACACCAGGACGTAAAGTGCGTGATATTCGGATTATGGAAAAATTTTCATTTATTAGTGTTCCATTAGATGAAGCAGAAATTATTATGCGTAAATTAAATCAAAAAAATAAAAAAATTGTTGAAGTTGCTAAAAATTAATTTAATATTTCACCTTGATTATTTTGTGCATTGTGTATTAATTTAG
>JBDLTW010000229.1:0-13073 GCA_039805605.1 Pseudomonadota bacterium | reverse complement strand
TTGTTAAATAAAGATATTTAATGTTGAAATTGCAATTCATAATCTAAATAAAAGAGATAAATAGTCAATATCTCAATATGTAAAGAGCATAAATCAGCAATAAAACTATTAATGGCTAAGTGAAATAATTACTTACCTATTATCTATAAACAATGCCAAAAATATTTACTCCATTTGAGGCTATGATTATAACATAGTCAAATTATACTTAAGAAAAATTGTTATCAAAAAATTAATCATTAATTATTTGATCAATGTAATAAAAATATTCAAACCTTATAAATTGCACATTGATGCAATAATTTACTCCAAAAGGAATTTAATCATGCATATTCAATGGTTCCCCGGACATATGAATAAGGCAAAAAAAGCCATTCAAGAATTAAGCGAAGAAATTGATATTGTTATTGAATTATTAGATGCTCGTGCTCCTTTTTCTAGTTGCAATCCACTTATTCAAAATATTATTCGCTATAAACGAAAAATTAGACTACTAAATAAAAGTGATTTAGCTGATCCTGAAATTACAAAAATTTGGCTAGATTATTTCAGTAAACAAGATAATACCTTAGCTATTTTAGGCAATAAAGATGATCTTAAACAACGTGATAGAATTATTAAACTATGCAAAAAAATGGCTCCTGCTCGTGGGACTAGCTTTGAAAAACCATTACGCGTAATGATTACAGGTATTCCAAATGTGGGTAAATCAACCTTAATTAATCAATTAACTGGTAAAAAATCGGCTAAAACTGGTGATGTACCAGCAGTTACTAAAGCCAATCAACGCTTATATGTTAATGATACCTTTGTAATTTTTGATACTCCAGGGATGATGTGGCAAAAAATTCGTTATCCACAAATTGGTTATAACTTAGCCATTTGTAATAGTATTGGGCGCAATGCCTTAGATGAAGAAGTTTTAGCTTTATATTTACTTGAATTTTTACTCAATGCTCCATTATATTTACCATTATTAGTTAGTCGATATAAATTAAAGCCAGAGCATTTACAACTAAATCCTGATCAATTATTAAATATTCTAGCTAATAAACGAGGTTGTATTATGAGTGGTGGTATAATTGATCGGCAAAAAATTAGTGAAATTATTATTCAAGATTTTCGTGATGGTAGGATTGGTAAAATTAGCTTAGAAACGCCACAATTATGGGAACAATGGATGAATGATTTTGTTGTAGATGAAGAACAAGAGTTGCAACAAGCAGAATTAGCACAGCCAGAAACTGAAAATCTAGAGGATTAAATATTACTAAGTTATGATAGTTATTTGAGTTTAAATGAATAAAATAAGGAGGGCAATTAAGCCCTCCTGAGTTATTTAAAACTAGTTAGATTTGATAACTACAGACTTTAATGTAGTTGTATTACTAGAGTTTGCTTTACTCCAATTTTGCCCATCAGTTGAAGTGACAGTTATTCCATTCATTCCTACTGCAATAAATTTACCTTTTCCATAACTTACTGCATTTAAACCATAATGTGATGGCATTACGTCATCTCCTATAGTAGCTTTAGTCCAAGTGACACCATTATTAGTAGAAAATACTATAGTTCGACTACTTCCTACAGCAACAAAAGTACCATTACCATAAGTTACACCACTAAAAGTTGAAATGGTAACAGTGCTATCAATTAAATTAGTAGACCAAGTTTCTCCGTCATCCGATGAAGATATAATTGTACCATCGTTACCAACCACCACAAATTTATTATTAGCATAAACTATGCCATTTAAGTTTTTAGTTGTTGCACCATTAGCTGTATTTTTATTTGTAGACCACGTTTGAGCATCAGAAGATACTAAAATCTTTCCTAAATCGCCTACAACAATATATTTACCATTACCATAAGTTGTAGCTCTAAGTGTAAATGGAGCATTACTTGGATTATAATTTGTCCAAGTACTTAAATCAGTTGAGACTAAAACTCTAGCTGCACTTGCAACACCTAATTGACCACCTACAACCAAATATTTAGAATTTGCATAAGTTAAGCCAGTCACTGAAGAATCATTACTTGTATATGAAGTATTCCAATTAGTCAAGTCTGAAGAGGTGAAAATTGTTGCCATGGGACCTACTGAATTCAGAGAAACATATTTAGTACCATCATATAATAGGCTTACAAAGCTACCACAACTAGAGCAACTAGTTTTAGTCCAGTTAATGCCATCAATAGAAGTTGTAATTGTACCATCACTACCTACAGCTACATAACTAGTGGTTAATGCAATCCAATTCACTGTTAAAGCAAGATCAGTATTAGAACTACCATTATTGTAGGCAAAGCTAATATTTTGAGTTCCTGCTGTACTAGATGAATATTTAATTTTATAAGTACAACTAGCATTAGGCGCTAAACTTTGATTTGCTTGACATGCGTTAACTGAATTAGATTCATATTCTAGCGGAGAACTAAGCGTTGGTAAACTTAAATCAGTAATTGTAGCAGTACCCTTATTAGTCAACGTAATAATTTTACTTAGATTATTATCATCTAAACTAATAGAAGTTGTACCATCATTGGTATCCAAGATACCGATCGGAGTTGGTGCAGCTATACTTGCCCAATCTACAGCTAACTTAGTATTAGTACTTTCTACTGCACCATTATTATAGTAAAAATAAACTGCAGCATTTCCTGCTGAGGTACCAGATGTTAAAGCTGATGCAGTGTATTTGATAGTATAAGTACAGCTACTACCTACGGCTAAGCTACTACCATTTGTACAAGTACCCGAGTTATCAGTTTCTAATGGAGTTGGTAAATCAGGTAAAGTTAAATTAGTAATTGGTGCTGTACCTGTATTAGTAACTGCAATAGTTTGGCTTGATTGATTAGCACTCAAGCTTAATGAAGTTGGAGATAAGGTTAATAGACCTACTGCATTGGCACTAGTGCCTTGATAAGGAATATTAGCGGCTATATTAACATTAGCTTTACCATTATAATAACTAATTACAAAACTACCTGAATCCGAATTAGTTGGTGCTTGATAGTTTAGAGTAAAACTACAGCTCTTACCTGCGGCTAATGTGTTACTACAAGTATTATTGCTCACACTAAATGGCGTATTAGCTAAACTTGGCATTACGACACTCTCAATTTTTGCCGAACCTGAATTAATTACTGTGATAATTTGTTGCGAGTTACTTTCACTCATATTGAAGTAATTTGGTTGTACCGATAAAATACCTAAGCCTTGTTCAATTAAATTAATGTCGGCATCATTAGAACATGCACTATCATTATTAGTACCATCATTTAAAGTATTACATACATTGCTTAAAACTTGGATATGTTGTAAAGTTTTACCTGCAGGAATATTAACTTTATAAGTATTAATGCTATTAACTGTAAAACTTTCATTACCAATTACGCTATACTCTAATGATTCTCCTGATTGATCAACTAAATTAAATTTACTGATACCATTAGATACAGCTTTAACCCATACTGAAACATAAGCACTGGTACTAGATGTTGTTGAGCCTTGGATAGTTTGATCACTTGGTAAAATATAATATTCATTATTTGTACTAGGTACATCAACCAAAGCTAGTTTAGTATTAACTGCAACACTAGTAGCATTGAATTGTTTGTTAGTAGTTGTCTGTTTAATTGATTGATTTGTACTACCACTAGTAGCTGTTACCGTGAAAGTACCTGGCTTAGCATTAGCTGCAATAGTTGCGCTAAAAGTACAACTTGCTCCTGCTTTAATATTGGTACACTCACCTGGATTAGGTGTAATAGTAACTCCTGTGCTATTACCATCTTCATTTGGCGCAGGAATAGTATAAACTAAATTTGTAGCATTAATTTTTGATGTATTAGTTATGGTTAATTGGGTATCAACAGGTACTGATAATCCTGCTGGATATTGATTTGGTGCCTCAATAGTAAGGCTTAAAGTATTAGTATTTGAAGAAGATCCATCACCACCACAAGCATTTAAAATAGCTATGGTTAAAACTGATAAACCTAGCTTCACGCAAGATTTAATTGAAAATTTTTTGTTCATCTATTACTCCATAATTTTTAATAAAATATAAACAGTGTGTATTTTATCATAGATTAAATTTATTATTTTAAGCTAAATGGCTAAAACATAAAATATTAACCAATTAATTTATTAGCAATAGTTAAAACTCTTAACAATCAGATTATAAAACAGTTGATTAATTGATAATCAATTACCTTATGGTACTGTTGTATTTTACAACACTTATAAAGTTTGTTGACATCGTATCAGCCATAAATGGCGATGATTTCTAAATTGCTAAACCTCTGGCTGATACTCATGTTTTTTATCGTGTGGATAAAAAAACTAGCCACAATTGGCTAGTTTTATTTTTCAATAATATTTGGACTAATACTTTCCCACGAATAACACGCAGGACATTGCCAAAAGAAAGTTTTAGATTTAAAGCTACAACAACCACAATGGTAATGAGATAATTTATTATTATATTTAAGTAATAAATTTCTGATTTGCCCAGCATCATTGCGCCCATCTGAAGTTTCTAAAACATGTGCTTGGGCTTCAATAATTAAAGCGGCTGTTCTAGCATTAGGATTATGAGCAAAAGCATTACGTAAATACTCTAAAGTTTCTTCCCCTGAGGCATAATTAGCTAATTTTTGATAAATAATATCTTGAATATTTAATTGTGGATACAACTGCGCATAGCCCGTAATTAAAGTTAAACCTTCACGAATTTTACCAAGTTGTAAATAAGCATCAAAAATTTTATTAATCATTAATGATAAGTACTGATAATTTTGCTTTTCAATTTGTTGCCAAGTACTAATTGCACGGTCAAATTGTTGTTGATTATAATAAATATCACCTAATAACATATTCGCACGCACACATTTACGATTGGTCTGCAAAGCTTTTTCAATATAAAGTTGTGCTTGTTCATAAGCTGATTTAATCATTGCTTCTTGAGCTAATTCACAACTAAATTGGGCTAATTCAGTATAAAAGCTAATATCTGAAGTAGCTAATTTTTTAGCAGTTTCAATTGCTTCTAACCAATTTTTATCCTGTTGATAAATTAATAATAACATTTGCAAAGCCTGTTGGGCATAGCGCTCACTACTAGCCAAATTGACTAATAATGTTTCAGCACGATCAATTAAACCTGCTTTTTGAAAATCATGAGCCAATTCTAAACGAATTTTATCACGTACATCATTAGAAAAAATATATTGTGAAGACAATAATTTACTATGTAATTTTATTGCTAAATCATTTTCACCACGTTTACGATATAAATTACCTAAACTAAATTGTAATTCAACCAATTGAGGTTCTTGCTCAATAATTTGCTTTAGCTCATCTCTAGCAATGCTAGTATTATGATTAACTAATGCATCAATACTATCATATACTCGATTAGGTAAACGTTTAGCTTGTTTTAAGACTACTTTCATATCAATCCGCCCTGCTACCCAACCAAAAATAAAAAATAGCGGGGTAATGATTAGCCAGATAACGAGAAGATCCAAATTTAATACTCCTGAAAATTTAAAACTAAATTAAGGTAATTAGTATAGCATATTTTTTTTATAAACTTAGCTAATTCGCTGTAAGCTCTGTTCTGCAATTGCAATTAAGGTTTGCTGATATTGATTAGGCATAAAATTATTTAGTGCAGCTTTAGCCTTAACAATGTAGCTTTGTGCTAACTGTTGACAATAATTTAATGCGGCAGAATTTTTCACCAATTGAATAATTTGCTCAATGTTTGCTTGTTCTGGTTGATTAATTGCTTGAGTAATAATATCCTTAACTTCAGATGGTGAATTAGCCAATAAATAAATTAATGGTAAAGTTACTTTACCCTCGAGCAAATCATCACCAACATTTTTTCCCATTACTTCTGCGGAACTATTATAATCTAAAATATCATCAATAATTTGAAACGCACTACCTAAACAAATTGCATAATCTGCCAAATATTGTTCTTGCTCCACACTTGCCTGACTAATAATAGCAGCAACTCGTGCACTTGCTTCAAATAATTTAGCAGTTTTGCTTTCTATTACCTGAAAATATTCAAATTCAGTTAAATCACTACGTCCAATATTAAGTAATTGTAAAACTTCACCTTCTGAAATAATATTGGTACTATCCGCCATTATCTGTAGTACTCGCAGTGAGTCACTTTCAACCATCATTTGAAAAGCGCGAGTATAGATAAAATCTCCAACTAATACACTAGTAGCATTGCCAAATAAAGCATTAGCTGTTTTACGCCCACGCCGTAAACCAGATTCATCCACCACATCATCATGGAGTAAAGTTGCTGTATGAATATATTCGATCATCGCAGCCATTTTATATAATAATGGCGAAGTATTGCCAAGTAATTTACCACATAAAATTGCTAATAATGGACGAATACGTTTGCCTCCACTAGCAATGATATACTCACCAACAGTATTAATTAATGGTACTTGCGATTGTAAGTCACTACGAATTACTTGATTTAAATTAGTTAGTTCTTGTTCTAAAATGATATTTAAATTATTCATTATTAATCTCGAGGAAAATAAAATTGTTGGGTATGCCACTGATTTAAACTACTACGATGACCAATACTAATAATTAGACTCCGTGGCAATTGCTGAGTAATCAACTGATATAATAGAGCCTCCATAGCTTCATCTAATGCTGAAGTTGCTTCATCTAAATAAATTATATCAGGTTTTTGTAATAAAATACGAATAAATGCTAAACGCTGTTGCTCACCTAAAGATAAAATTTTGTTCCATTCGACTATATTATCTAATTGGTGAATTAAATGCATCAAGCCACATTGTTGTAATAATTGTTCTAATTTAATATTAAGATTAGCTAATTTATTAGCTGTTTCAGGATAATAAAGAGCATCACGTAGTGATACTGCGGGTAAATAAGGTCGTTGACCAATAAACAATTCGCGTAAATTAGACTTATGAATAATTTCACCCTCGGCATATGGCCATAATCCAGCTAAGGTACGTAATAAAGTAGTTTTACCACAACCTGAAGGACCTTGAATTAATAAACGCTCACCTGAAGTTAATTTTAGATTAACATTACGTAATAAAATTTGTTGCTGACTAGGTAAATAAACTGATAAATGGCGCAAAACTAAATAGGTTTCATCTGTTGTAACTTGATGGATATCATAAAGATTAACCAATTGATGTGATTGCTCAACTACATGATCAAATTCTTGCAAACGCCAGATTACCGCACGTAATCCTGCTAATGAACTATACGCATCAATAAAATAAGATAATGACCCTTGTACATGACCAAAAGCACCTGCGATTTGCATTACATCACCTAATTGAATTACTTTGGCAAAATAACGTGGTGCTGATACTAATACAGGAAAAATATTGGCAATTTGTGAATAAGCAACATTGACTATGTCAATTTTAATCTGTTGATACACTGTAGCTAAAAAATTACTAATTAATACATTAAATTTATTGGTCAATTGTTGTTGCTCTTGAGCTTCACCGCGATAAAAAGCAATATTTTCACTATATTCACGAACCCGCATTAAACCAAAGCGAAAATCAGCTTCTAAATTTTCTTGCTTAAAATTCAATTTAATTAATGGCTGACCAATTTTAAAGGTAATATAAGTGCCAATAACGGCATAGATTAAAGCCACCCATACCATGTAACCAGCGATTGAAAAATGATGATTAAACCATGTAAATTTTAAGGCACCAGATAAACCCCATAAAATGGTGACAAAAGAACATAAGCTAACTATATTACTCAAAAGACCTAAGCTTAAGCTCAGAGAAGTTACCACAAAACTATTGACATCTTGACTAATCCGCTGATCTGGATTATCAATATCCTGCTCAATAAATTGCATCTGATAATACGCACTTTGTGCTAACCATTGTTGTAAATAATAATTAGTTAACCATTTACGCCAACGA
This sequence comes from Pseudomonadota bacterium, assembly GCA_039805605.1. Taxonomy (GTDB): domain Bacteria; phylum Pseudomonadota; class Gammaproteobacteria; order Burkholderiales; family UBA11063; genus Aquella. The sequence goes on along the minus strand of JBDLTW010000229.1, from coordinate 5,090 downwards.
ATTTCAATAATTTTACGGAAATAATAACCACATACACTAAAACCAATTGCTGTAAATGCCATAATAGCAAATTTTAATATTAATTGATAGAATGCATTAGCATTAAAATGTTGTAGCGCATCATACAGATTATTATAAAATTTATTAAACTGTACCGACATGTAAACATTTAATAAATTAAAACTAATGACTATAACTAATAATGCTAAAGCTATCCATTTTTCTTCACTTGTCCAATATGGACGAGCCAACCTCCATGCATTTCTAAGCCAAGCTAATCTAATCTGTGAATTATTTAACTGCACTTACCGTCCCCGTTTGTAATAATATCTTACTCCAACTATATAATTGATAATTGGCATTAAATTGATAGCCATCACCAATTAATAATAGACGACAATTATAAAATTTAATTACGCCTTCTTGTGCATAAGAACAACCAGAAGACTTGACTTTACCAGTAAAACAAGGATTATTCTGATTGACAGGATCAGTAAATACGCCTGAAAAAGCAATTTGTGTTGGATTAAGAATTTTATCTTGAAAATTAGTTGCTTCGCTCGATTCATTAACCACAAAATATAAAACTTCTGACTCAGCATTACTGCTATTACATGTGTTAGTAGTACTACCCGTAGCTAAATTACCTATTCCTGGTTTAAAATTTCCAGTAAATGGAGAGCCACCAGTTGGCATAACCTGTTCATTCTTGCCACTACCACCACCACAAGCAAATAGACCTAGTACCATAGTTGTAATAAATACCAATTTAGTTATTTGCATAATTTACTCCTTCAATTAATTATTGTCAATGAATGCTTAATTTAAATCACCCATCTGGAATTGACATAAACTAATACTACTAATTGCAGCTGTTTCTGCACGTAAAATTCGCGGTCCTAAATTCAATATTTTTAACGATTTAGCTTGAGCTAATTGAATTTCACTATCACTAAAGCCACCCTCTGGACCAATGAATATAGCAATATTAGATCCATGAGTGGGTAATTTATCCCCTTGATGATGAGGCGATAAAATATAACTAACGGTAGTTGGCTCAAGCTGGGCAAAAGCTAAGGCTAAATCCATTGGTGCAACCAATTGCATCAATTTAGAGCGTCCACATTGTTCACTAGCCGCAATAATAATTTTTTGCCAATGTTCTAAGCGTGACTTAATTTTATCGCTACTAAAACGCTGAGTACGCTGGGTGAAAATGGGAACTAATCGAGTTACCCCCAATTCAACGGCTTTTTGTATAACTAAATCAAATTTATCATTACTAATAATACTCATATATACAGTTAAACTAAGCATTGCCTCAGTATTACCTAATCGCCTAGTTGCAATTTCAACTTCAATCTGACGTTTTGCCCAAGAAAAAAATTTAGCCTGATAATCATAACCATCACCATTAAATAAGGTGATACAATCATGCTCATTTAACCGTAAAACTTGAATATGACGCACTACTTCACTAGGTAAATTAACTACTTGCTGTTCTGCTAATGTCATATTAACATAAAAACGTTGCATCTTAAGATCCTATTTGATTTAAAGTGTGTTCGACCCAAGTTTGTAATTGCTGAGTATAAACTATAGGATCTTGAGTATTATCTTGTGGATAAATTGGTGCACCAATTACCACAGATACTTGCCCTGGATATAACCAAAAGCTTTTTTTAGGTAGATAGTAACCAGCATTATGTGCAAATGGAACAATTGGAACATTTAACTTTAATGCTAGTTTAGCGCAACCATATTTAAAAGGTTTACGTTGTTTAGGTTTTAGTCGAGTACCTTCGGGAAACATGATAATCCAAAATCCTTGCTTAATTCTTTGTTGTCCTTGGCTTATAACTTGAGCTAAAGCATTTTCACCATTACGGCGATCTATTGCAATAGTCGCCATAGCTCGAACAGCCCAGCCGTAGAAAGGAATTTTAAAAATCTCTTGCTTCATAATCCACACACATGGAGGTAAAAAACAATTTAAAACCACAGTTTCCCATGCCGATTGATGGTTACCAGCTAAAATTGCTGGTGTAGTTGGTAAATTCTCCAAACCACTTACTGTATAATTAATTCCACCGACATAACGCAATAAAAAAGTAAAATAATAAGCCGCCGACATCATAATCCGATGACGTAAACGTGGATTTAATGGCGCAATTAATAAAGCTAAAATAACATAAGGAGGCAAAACCACAACCGATAACAACCAAAAACAGCAAGATCGAATAATAATTGCAATAGTTAATTTAGAAGGCATGGCTATGATCTTTCTGCAGATCCTGCTCAATTATATATTCACTAGCGGCTAATAAATTGTCAAAAACTAATGTACCAATAGGTAGCTCTTGCTTAGTCAAAGTTTTTTTACCATTACCTGTTTTAACTAGTACAGGAATTCCACCGATATTAGCAATTGCTTGTAAATCACGAATACTATCACCAACTAAATAAATATGGCTAAAATCCTCAATATTAAAGCGATCAGCAATATCCAAAAGCATTCCAGGCTTTGGTTTACGACATTTACAATTATCTTCTGGCACATGTGGACAAAAAACTATAGCAGCCAAATTACCACCAGCTTGAATTACTGATTGATGTAATTTGGTGTGCATTTCGTTTAAATCATCAACACTAAATAAACCACGACTTAAACCTGATTGATTAGTACAAACTACGACACTAAAACCTGCTTGGCTTAAATTAGCAATAGCCTCAATGCTACTAGGAATTAAAATAAATTCATCAATATTTTTAACAAATTTATCGCTATCTTGGTTGATCACTCCATCACGGTCGATAAAAATAATTTTCATCAATGTATTCCTAACTTAAGCTAATTCAGCTAATTTACCATAATGATTAAATTTACTAGCTAAAAAAGCTAATAAATTAAGCCGATTACTACGAATTACTAAATTTTCATCCATCACCATTACATTAGCAAAAAACTCTGTCAAAGGTTGTGCTAAAGTTGATAAAGCAACTAAATAATCATTAATGGCTAATCCACTATCAATTTGATGTGCTTTAGTATATAATTCACTTTCATAGGAATTAAATAATTGCGGATTAATACCATTAGATAAATCTAACTCATGAGTATTTTTTTTCAAAATATTTTCAATACGTTTATTTGCTTCAAATAAATTAGTGTTAGCCTGATGAGTAACCCAGTTGCTAAATGCCTCAGCAATATTAATTATTTCCGTCAACTCTAAAACTGGTGCACTTAATACTGCACTAACTACTTTTGCTGAATAATTTTCTACACTAGTTAAATAATTAGCTAAGCGCTGATAAATAAATTGTGCAACTTGACTAGTCGTAGCAGGAGCTAAGTTTACTTCAGTAAAACTATTTAAAGTTAAATTAAGTAAGGTAGTTAAATCTAATTTATGCGTTAATAAAATTCGTATAATCCCTAAAGCAGCCCGACGCAATGCATAAGGGTCTTTATCACCACTGGGAATTAAACCAATTCCCCACATTCCAACTAAAGCTTCTAATTTATCACTTAATGCCATAACTACAGCTAAATTAGTTTGAGGTAAATTATCTCCACTAAAACGAGGATAATAATGTTGCTCAATTGCCTGTGCTACTTGAGGGCTTTCACCACTAGCTAAAGCATAATAATTACCAATTACACCTTGTAACTCAGGAAATTCACCAACCATTTCTGTTACTAGATCAGCTTTTAATAAAGTTGCACAATGAGCAGCTAATTGATTATCAACACCTAATAATGGTGCAATTTGACTAGCAATATTAGCTAAGCGCTTAATTCGCTGAGCTTGGGTACCTAATTGATTATGATAAACTACATTAGTTAATTTATTGATAAATTGATTAAATGGTGTACGTAAATCAAATTGATAAAAAAATTCAGCATCAGCTAAACGTGCGGTTAATACCTTTTGATTACCTTCAACAATTACCTGAGGATTAGTTGATTTTAGATTACTCACAAATAAAAATTTATTAGTTAATTTATTATTTTGATCGAGTAAAGCAAAATATTTCTGATTTTTCGCCATGGATAAAATTAAACATTCTTGTGGGACTTGTAAAAAACGCTCTTCAAAACATCCCAATAATACTTCTGGCCATTCAACTAAGGCGGTAACTTCATTTAATAAACCGTCAATTGGTTGAATTTTTAAACCTAATTGATTAGCTTGTTGCGTTAATTGTTGCTGAATTAAATCACGACGTCTAGCAAAATTGGCAACCACTTTACCTTGTTGTAACATAGTTTCTAAATAACTCTCGGCATGATCCAATTGAATCGGTTGTTTAGCCATAAAGCGATGACCAGAAGTAACTGCATTAGATTGTAAACCTAAAATATTACATTCAATCACTTGCTGATTAAACATAACAACTAAATTATGTAATGGACGTACAAATTGATGCTCAAAATTACCCCAACGCATAGCTTTAGCAATATGAATTTTTTTCAATGCCTGAGTAATGGCATCTTCAATTACCATATCTAAGTTTTTACCTGCTACCATGCTATTAAAATAAAAATAACCATCAGAACGTTGTTCTAAATTTTCCCAAGTAGTTGCACATGATTTAGCAAAACCTAATAAAGCAGGAGTAGCAATACCTTCTTTTAATGCATGGGCAATTGCTGGACCTTTACGCGCTATCATTTGTGATTTTTGTTGATAATCAATACCTTTAATAATGCAACCAAAACGACGAGGAGTAATAAAATGCTCAAGAGTGCTTTCAGAAGTTAAAAATCCACTTAACTGTTGATAAATCGCCTCGGCAAAAGCTAATCCAATATTATTTTCTAAATTAATCGGAGGTAATTCTTCACTAAGAAATTCAATGATTAAACTGTTGTATGACATATGTATTTAACCTTATGGGTAATAGAAAGAATATATTATATAGTCAATCTAGTTATATAAGCAATTTTGACTTAACGAGTATAGTTGACATAATTATAGCATATTTGAGATTGTAAAGTTTGGTAGTATTTAGACAAATTACCACAATTATTCAAAAAATAATTATTGCAATTCTTCGGAATTGTGTTATAATATGGGTTGAGG
>JBDLTW010000228.1:0-2768 GCA_039805605.1 Pseudomonadota bacterium | reverse complement strand
GCGTATTTAACGCAGTAGTAGCTTGTTGGCTATACGTGCTATCGTTAGCTTCGGCATTTAACCAAATATTATTTTTAGTTTGAATAGTTGAACCTAATGTCCAAGAATTACTATTACCATATTGACCTTGGTTAATTGAAGTGTTATTAAACCCAGCATATACATTATTATTAAAATCTTGGAACGAATCTGCAAATGATACAACTGAAGTACTTGCCAAGACAAAAGCAAGAAGTTTTTTCATAATAAATCCTTTATATTTGAACAAATTTTAAATAACTTAACATTAAAATTTTTATCTAATTTTAACGGTAAACTATTTATCTAGGTAGCAATTATAATGCTATTTAACCTGAATAGTCAAATAAAAAACCTGAAACAAAATAGGTTTAATCAGCAAAAGCTATATTTTAATTGGCTTTGAAGTATTTTACGGATTGTATTTAACCACAAAATTTTTGTGGAATTGACCAAGTTTTTGCGTTAAATTAATTAATTGTTCATACGTTGGCAAAAACGTGATACGAAAATGTAGACTATTAGGTAGCTGACCAAAACCAGATCCGGGAACCACACAAATACCTGTTTCTTCTAAAAGCTCTAAACAATATTGTTCATCTATAGGTAAATCAGTTTGTAGTTGTGGATTTAATTGATTGGATAAATCAATTTTTACGAATGCATACATTGCACCTTCAGGAATATTTACACTTAAACCATCAATTTTATTAATCTCACTACCTAAAATTAATGATTTTTGTTTGAGATCATGCAAAATTAAATCACGTTCTTGGCAATATAATGAATAACTTGCATCTATTGGTGTTGGCGGTGTTACCATCAAATACGTCGCCAATTGACCAATTACATTCGCACATAGATTAATAGATTGCAGCTTTATAAATTGATTAAATACATCTAAGGGTAAATTACGCACTTCTAAATAGCCAGAACGATGCCCACATTCGCCATAAAATCCTTTTGACATGGAGTGTAAACTAAATAAACTTACATCATGAATAGCCATTTCATACATAATTTTGGCAAATGAATGAAATTTTGCTGTTTTAGTATAAATATTTTCTTGATAAACTTCATCAGCAATGATAGCTAAATTGTGTTTTCGTGCAAAATTTATAATCATTTTTATATTTTCAGCAGAGAGAACTGCACCCGTAGGATTACCAGGATTGATAACCACAATCGCAACTGGATTAATTTTAGCACTGCGGGCACTTTGGTAACTAGTAAATAAGATTTCCTCATTTAATTGCCAATGGTTTTCTTCATCTAAATAATAGCCAATACTTTTACCACCTGATAAAGCTAAACTAGCACTATACATTGGATACTGTGGAATAGGCAACATTAAACCATCATTAGATTTTTTAATAATTGCAGTAATTACTGTTTGAGCTGCCTTACTAGCACCATCAGTTAAAATAATATCATTGGCTTTGGCTGGAATATTATCTCGCCGTTGAATAAAATCAGCAACGGCTTGACGAATAAAATCAATACCAGCACTTGCAGAATAAGCTCCAACACCTTCAGGAATTTGTTCTAAAATAAACTTAGCCCGAGAAATTGAATCGGCGTGAAATAAATTACCTAAATCATGTTTCAATAGATTAGGATATTCTAAAAGGCTCAAGACTTCACGTACATAAGTTAAAGGTTTTTGAGCAAATAAGTGTGGATTACCAATATTACAATAAACAATGTCTTTTCCTTGCTGAGCTAGTTCCTGAGCACGCATAACAATACGCCCTCGCACTGCATATTCAGCATTTAAAAGTTTAGGATTAAGATTAGATATATTAAGCATAAAATTTTTCTATAAAAGATTAACTCAAGCGCATTGACAAATCAATAGCTTGAATATGTTTAGTTAGACCACCTATTGAAATACGTTGTACTCCTGTGGCTGCATAATCTGCTACATTAGTCAAACTAACATTACCAGACACTTCCAAAACAACTTCTTTATCTTGACAATATTCAACACATTGCTTGATTTGAACTAAATTCATATTATCTAATAGAATCAATTTAGCACCAGCTCCAACAGCCTGTTCTAATTCATTAAAACTCTCCACCTCAATTTGAATTGGAATATGTTTCGGTGTATTAGCTAAGGCATAATGCATTACATCTTTGATACTACCATGAGCTAAAATATGGTTCTCTTTAATTAAAACACCATCAAATAAACCAACACGCTGATTAGCTCCCCCACCAACTCTAACCGCATACTTTTGTGCCAAACGTAAACTCGGAATAGTTTTGCGAGTATCCATGATTTGTACCTGATGAGGTTTAACAGCTTCAACGAATTGATGGGTAACTGTAGCAGTTGCCGATAAAGTTTGCACAAAATTTAAGGCAGTACGTTCAGCACTAAGTAAAGCTCTAGCTTGACCTGTAATAGTGCAGAGAATTTGACCAGCTTCAACCTTATCACCTTCATTAACCAACCAATCAATTTTAGCTTGAGGATCACAAATTTGAAAAGCACAATTTAACCATTGTTTACCACACATAATCATAAACTGATTAGTTTTAATAATTGCCTTAGCTACTTGCTCTGGAGCAATTAAACTAGCAGTCCAATCTGGGGTAAATTGTAAATCTTCAGCTAATGCCATTGACACTTGTTGATGAATTTGATAGTCATATAAATAAGTATACATAATTTAAAACTTTCTTAATTAAACTTTAGCGAGGTTTATAATTAGCTAAGCTATCTAATTCCATTTCGGTAAAAC
>JBDLTW010000227.1:0-5711 GCA_039805605.1 Pseudomonadota bacterium | reverse complement strand
TTTATACCCCATTACTCCATATACCACATGAGCACCAGCTTCTTCTAATTGATTAGATAATTCAACGTTTGCTTCTTCATCAAAACGGGCAAATAATTCAATTGAAGCAACCACTTGCTTACCAGCTCGTGCTGCCCGAATTAAATTTTGCACTAAAGCTGAGTCATTGCCAGTGCGATAAACTGTCATCTTGACCGCTAAAACATCAGGATCATCAGCGGCTCGTCTAGTTAACTCTACTACAGGGTCAAAAGATTGATATGGTGTATGTAATAAAATATCACCTTTAGCCATAGCCTTAAAAATATCTGGCTCACGCTGTAATTCATTAGGTAAACCACAACTAAACTGTGGAAAAACTAAACTTGGGTTATCAACCATCTGTGCAATATCAGATAGTCGAGATAAATTAACTGGACCTTCAACACAATACAAATCAGCAGGAGTAATTGCAAATTGTTTTAATAAAATATCGATAAACTTAGCAGTTGGTTTACCGCTAGAAATATCTAATTCAAGGCGAGAACATTCCGCGTATTTGCGCTTATGCAATTCTTGCTTTAATGCCGTGCGTAAATTTTTTTGTTCGCGATTAATAACTAAGTCAGCAGCACGAGTAACACGAAATGGGTAACAGCCTTGGACTGTCATACCATAAAAAAATTCATTCACATGCTGACTAATTAAGTCTTGTAATAGAACAAAACATTTACCATGGTTAGTAGCTAATTCATCTGGTAAACTAATTACTCGAGGTAAAATCCGTGGAGCTTCGACAATAGCTATTTTAGATTCGCGACCAAATTGATCTTTGCCATCTAAAGCTACGGCAAAATGCAAACCTTTATTAGGTACCCGTGGAAAAGGATGAGATGGATCAATACTAATTGGCGTTAATACTGGGCGCAATTCATGCATAAAATAATTATATGCCCAACGTCGTTGCTCTTTATTCCATTGATGAGGGCTCAATATACAAATATCGTGTTGAATTAATAATGGTAAGATTGTATTATGATAAATTGAATAAATATCTGCATAAAGAGAATTTACTTCATGACGAATTTTATTTAAAGCTTCAATTGCACTCATACCATCATCTAATAATTTGTGTGGTTGTTCTTTTTCCAATTTTAATAAACGAGCAACTCGCACCTCAAACAATTCATCACAATTTTTAGTTACAATACAAAGATAACGTAGACGTTCTAGAACAGGTACTTGAGAATTTAATACTTGCGCTAACACACGTCGATAAAATTGAATTAAACCTAATTCACGGTTTAATATTACTTCACGATCATTTAGAATATTTGTCATTTATAGTAAACTCCCTTGCTGAGTATAAGCTGTAATTTTAGCATATTTCAGCATTGTTGCGTAGACAATTGATAATCTATTACCAATCCAATACCGAACAACCTCTTAAATAATCGATGCTTATAGCTTAGTAGAAAAAATATTTTCAAACATAGCAATTAGTACTTATTTTCTTAGATAAAATGATAAATATTGACAGTTTTGGGTATAAATATGCTAAAATCGCTAACTCAGAATTGGATTTGTCATCTCCAGCTTGCGCAATTCTGAATTAATGCTTTTACGGCTAAAGGGAGAACTTTTCATATGTATTTAGTAATTATCTATACTAAATTCACTTACCCTCTTAGTGTGTAAAACTTAATAATTATGGTTTTACAAGGAAACAATCAAATGTCAGAATTTTTATTTACTTCAGAATCTGTTTCTGAAGGTCATCCAGATAAAGTTGCAGATCAAATTTCAGATGCAATTTTAGATGCAATTTTTAGCCAAGATAAATATTCACGAGTAGCAGCAGAAACATTAGTTAACACTGGATTAGTTGTCTTAGCTGGTGAAATTACTACCCAAGCTAACGTAAACTACCAGAAAATTGTACGCGACACCATTCGTCAAATTGGCTATACTAAAAATGAATATGGTTTTGCTGCTGATAGTTGTGCAATTTTAGTTAATTACGATGAACAATCTCCAGATATTGCCCAAGGTGTTAATGAAGGACAAGGTCTAGATTTAGATATGGGTGCAGGTGATCAAGGTTTAATGTTTGGCTATGCCTGTGATGAAACACCAACATTAATGCCTCTACCAATTTATTATTCACATCGTTTAATGGAGCAACAAGCTAAAGTACGTAAGTCAGGTAAATTAGCATGGTTGCGCCCTGATGCTAAAGCACAATTAACCGTACGTTATGACAGTAATACAGGTAAGGCATTAGCTTTCGATACCGTAGTTTTATCTACGCAACATGATCCTGAATTAACTCATAAGCAAATTGAAGAAGCAGTAATCGAGGAAATTATTAAACCAGTTCTACCTGCAGAAATGTTAAATGGTGCAACTAAGTATTTTATTAATCCAACTGGACAATTTATTATTGGTGGACCAATGGGAGATTGTGGTTTAACTGGACGTAAAATTATTGTAGATACCTATGGTGGTGCAGCTCCTCATGGTGGTGGTGCATTTTCAGGTAAAGACCCATCTAAAGTAGATCGTTCAGCTGCTTATGCCGCTCGTTATGTAGCTAAAAATATCGTAGCAGCTAAATTAGCACGTACCTGCCAAGTACAAATTGCTTATGCAATTGGAATTGCCCGACCAGTTGGAATTAATGTTGATACTTTCGGTACTGGTAAAGTTGATGATCGCATAATTGAACAATTAGTCTTAAATAATTTTGATTTACGACCTAAAGGCATTATTCAAGAGTTAGATTTATTACGTCCAATTTATCGTAAAACAGCAGCCTATGGTCATTTTGGTCGTGAAGAAACTGAATTTAGTTGGGAAAAAACCGACAAAGCAGAATTACTCGCTAGTTTAATTTAAGCCTGACATCCTCCCCCCCCCTGAAGGGGGAGGTTTTACGGCGTGTTGGATAAGTTAAAACCTTGTTGTAAAGCAATGCCTTAACACTATCCGAAATCCGAAAAGTCTACAACTAAAAAATGCTCCGAACTGCTTTTTTAACTCGCATAATTACTGTTTCAGTATTAATTTTTCCCGCATTCAAATCTGCACAAGTTTGCATAGCTTCGGAATAACTTAGGCTACTTTTAAAATAAACATCTTCAATATTACATTTGCCATATTTACCATCTAGTTGAGCCACAAACTGTTGAGCTTGTGGAGAGTTTTGTTGATAAGCAACTTTCATCCACGTAAAACCCTGCACTTTATTATGCAAAATTAAATATGAATTAGCTAATAAATACATCGCTTGAGGATCAGCCTCTTTAGTTACTTTACGTAAATATTTTATTGCTGTCTTATATTGGCTATAATTATAATAATACGTTCCGAGCCAACGATTTGCATCATTATAACCATGACCAATTGCAGTATTACACCAATAGATAGCTCGATCACTATTTACAGGAAAATCTAATTCACCAGTTACATAAGCTTGACAAATCGAATATGAGGCGGGAACATAACCCTTTTGAGCCGCTTGTTGCAAATAGTAACTTGCCACTGGTAAATTAACACTTCCAGAATTACCATCACGATAAATAGTATAAAGTTGATAATCTGTTTGTGCATCATGCAAACTAGCACATTGTTTAACATAACTAGTAAACTTTTGATTTTGGTATAAGGAGTTACATTCATCACGATCAGGCAAACTAGCACAAGCAGATAAATAACTGCAAATTATTCCTAAACTAATTAATGATATCTTACGCAATTTTAACCTCTTAAAAATTAATTAAATTCTGAGTATCTTGTTCATAATTATTTGCACTAGATAAGCCATCGCTATCCGTACAATTTTTCATCTGTTGTAATACATGAGCACGTTGAGTTTCCAATAATACTTTAATCGTCTTTTGCTGTAATGGTGTATAATTTGAATTACTAATTTTGGCTTGCTTAAATTTAAACCATTGTCGCTCTGATGCAACTAACTGACTAGAATCACTGCAACCATTAAATAGATTAGTGTATACATAAGTTAATAACTTAGTGTAGCGATTATACTGTTGATCCAAATAATGATTAAATTTACTATCACTTAATTGATTAGATGTCCAATCTTGATATTTTTGCTGAATATTACTTATTGCAACTAATGGATCTGTAATTTTATCTGCTTCTGTAGCCGAAATAACTTTGCTATGTTTTTTGTGTTCATGAAATTTACTAGATTGACGAATTGGCAAAGGTTCTGGCTTTACTGATGGCTTATCAAATAACCAATTAAATAACGCAGACACTAAAAACATTGCAATAAAAATAACAATGCTAACACCTATACAACCTAATTCACCTGATTCAGCAAATATACCGACAACAATGACTATAGCAAGAATTACACCTGCGATAAATATAACCCACTTAAATAAATTTTTAATCCAATCAAATACTTTAATAAACCAATCTTTAATTGAATCATACCAAGATTTATTATCGTCCGTTAGTTGCTGTTCAGAGTTATCAGAGCTATCTTTCACTTGTGGGGTATATTGAGAAGCTAACTGTAACCATTCTTGAGCTTGATTAATTTTTGCTTTACCAAATTTACCTTGTTGATACCAACTAGCAACTTCACGCAAACGTTTAGGATCTTGCTTAGCATATTCATGCTGAGCATCAATATCGCCACCTTGAGCTGCTTTTAATAGCCAATAATTAGAGCTGGTCTTATTTTGAGGTATTTTATCTAAATTGGCAAAAGCATGAGTGAATAATTGTTGAGATAGATAATATTCAGCAGGAGGATAGTCTTGCGCTACGGCTTTTAATAACCACAATTGACTTGATTCTGGACTATAATTGGCATATATTTTAGCTAATTGTAAAAATATTTCTGGAGTTTTAGCATATTGAGAAGCCAAATCAATCCAACTCTTTGCTTGGTTAGTTTGCTCTTCACCAAATTTACCTTGTTGATACCAACTAGCAATATCAAGTAAACGTTTTGGATCTTGCTTAGCATATTCATGCTGAGCATCAATATCACCACCTTGCGCAGCTTCTAATAGCCAATATTCTGGACTACGCTCAGATAATGATGGAGCATAATTTGCATTAGTAACTAACTGTTGATATACATAGTATTCTGCTGGGGCATAGCTATTACCCAATGATTTTAAAAGCCAAAATTCACTTGACTCTAAGTTATTTTGCTGAGCCAATTCTTTAGCTAATTGAAAATAATCCTCTGGACTTTTTGCCTGTTTAACAATTAAATCATTCCACTCTTTTGCTTGACTAACTTTCTCTTCACCAAATTTACCTTCTTGATACCAACTAGCAACTTCAAGCAAACGTTTAAGATCTTGCTTAGCATATTCATGTTGAGCATCAATATCACCATCTTGTGCGGCTTTTAATAACCAATATTCCGGGCTACTCTCAGATAATGACGGAGCATAATTTGCATCAGCAACTAATTGTTGATATAAATAATATTCTGCTGGTGCATAATTACTTTCGATGGCTTTTAATAACCATTCTTGAGCACTTGTTAAATTATTTTGCTGAGTAAATGTTTTAGTTAATTCTAAGCAATGCTCTGGTGTAGTTGCATATAAATTTATAGCATTCTGATTTTGTTGTGCTGAAGAACTCAATAGAAAACTATTCGATAAACTTGGCCAAATATTAGCTAAATTTTTACCGCTATCATATTGAAAATTAGAATTAAAAAATAAAACTAC
>JBDLTW010000226.1:0-12481 GCA_039805605.1 Pseudomonadota bacterium | reverse complement strand
AACAGCAATAGGGAAAATTACACCAGAGGAAGCAGAAGCTCAATTAGAATTGAATGACAATATAATTGATGAAGAGCAAGTTCATAACGAATTACGTGATATGTTAAGAAAATACATTCCAAATCTTCAATATCTAGATAGAGCATTAACTGATGCCAGATTGACTGATCAAATTAAATACGATTTATTGCTAAACTTTGGCACATTCGTTGAACCAAAAGTAAATGCTATTAGAAACCGTAAATTGTCTGTAGAAAAATTTGTATCATTTCTTGTTCAGCTCGGAAAACAATTGGCACAAGCAGGCTTGACCCAAGACATTAATGAAAAGCTAAATAAATTAACAAATGTATTTCGTCCTCAAATAAATGATTATGAAGCGGATCAAGCGGGTATGTCACATGAGGATTTAGTAAATCAGTTGGTAGCAATTAACTTGGAGGAGTTAAATGCATTAGATATTACTGAAACATCAGCAGATGGTATGAAGGTGGCTACAATTGTAATGTTGATAAGACAATTAATGCATATTGATAGATTGGCATATAATTTTGAGAGAGCAAAAAATAAGGTTAATGCTGGTTCAACAATTTTATTTAGTCCAGATGAAATAAGTAAGAAGTCTATTACTGGTAACAAATTTGACTTAGCTACTTTATATAATCGTTATTTTGAACGCATTACTAATCCAGATTTGTATGCAGAAGTTCCCTTTGCCCATTTATTAAAAGCATATGAAACAAGAATGAAGTTCTACAATGATGCAAAAGACAAAGAAGCAGTTGACGGACAAGAACCGGAACTAGATGAAGATCAAAACCTCAATATAAAAGCAAAATTAGATAAAGATTTTAAACCACCGCGAATCACTGATGTTTTGCCTGACACGTTTGAGGATATGATAGAAATTAACGATGATATTCAATATTTAGGTCGTCGTAATAATATAAACAACGTTCTCAAAAATATAAACCAAAATAGAAAAGATAAACACGAAGAGTTAAAAGATGAAATGGAATATTATAAGCGTGAAAAAACAAACGCGCAAAGGTTAGTAGATGCATCAAAACGAGAGATTACTAAAATAGAAACGAGTAAAACTAATCTTAGCAAAAAGGATAAAAGTGAACGATCACGATTGAAAAAACAAATTGCTGAATCAGAGGAAATAATAGATTACTGCGATGATAAAATTGAGATGCTTTTAAAAAGAATGAATAAGATAAAATTTAATGATAAACAAGATGTCTCTAATGATATTAATAGAGGAAAAGAAAGAGAGGAAGATTATGAAATGGGTAGAAATGATTACAATGCAAATAGAGGACATAGATCATATGAAGATGCTGATGTTACTGGTGATTGGCGTTTATTTGGAGAAGTTGAAGGTGAAGGTCTAAGAAAAAAGAAGTCGTCATCCCCAGCATCAGAGATGCCTAGTCGGGCAAAGCCAAATCAATACGAGCAACAGTTAGTTGGTGGTAAATACTTTATTAATAGAAAGAAATTATCAGCAAATGTTTTAGAAATACGTTATACAAAGAATCGCCATTTAATTCCAATTAAATCACAAATTGTTGGCAAATCTTTGAGAACCATAATTGAAGAAATAATAGATAGCAATAATTTGGATAAACAAAAATATGAAAAATTAACTAAACTTGAACAAAACTTATTAAGATCACTATTGCCATATTTAGGTAGAGATATTGATGATGTTGATGACGATGAAGCCTTTTATGACCGCTTTGATGTAATACGTGGAGAATTGTTATCAGGAAATGATAACAAGATGTTAAAACGTGAAGCTAAACAATATTTGATGCACGCGTTAAATACTGGTAAAATATCAAGAACACATTTTAACCAAATGATTATAGATTTAGATTTGTAAGAAAATAATTATCTAAGTTTAAAATATATATAATAAAAGCATGGATCAAGTAAAACTTGAAAATAGTTTAGCTCAGCATCAATGTTTATTCAGCTTGATCAAACAATGTTGCTTAAAGGTGAAAGAAATTGAAAACCACGAAGACCTAAAACTAAAAAATGAAGTTACAAAATATGTAGCCAAATTAGTTGAAGAGGGTATTAGTCATGCTCCACTGACCAAAAAGCAAAAGAAAGCTATCAACAAAAAGACCATTATTATAGAAGTCATCAAACAAGTGTATAATTTGGCAGAAGAAGAATTAGGTTTAGTTGAAGATCAAATTGAATATAACTTAGATAACAAAATTGTCAAACACAAATCATTATTACAAAAAGGGTGGAAATTAGGAAAAAAGTTATTATTAGGCAGTTCCAAGAAATAAGCATAAAAGACTTGCTTGTTACTGCCTCTAAAAATTTTATTAATAACTTCATTCAAAGTAAAATACCCATTGGAGCCATTCAATCATACCAAAATACTACTCAGTTAATTACAGTGTTAACTTTAGCCGAATTGAAAATTAGCCCAAAAATAATTTTATTAATTATTATGTTTTTATAAAATCACAGAAAATAATTATATAATACAATAATATATTATATAATCATGCCCAAAAGTTACAGAGGAAATGCGAAAATTTCTTCAGCTAAGTTGAAACAACTTATGAAAGGTAAAAACGTCAAACTAAATGGCGACGGTGATGCTGATCTTGATCTTGAATTTGGATCATTAAAAGATTACAATAAATACGTTAAAGCTATGTCTTCAGGTAAAGGTTTTGTGCTCAATCATGGTAAAATGAAAGACATCATGCATAATGGAGGTAGTTTAAAAAGTGTATCAAATGCATTTAAAAGAGCAGGTAATGATATTCAAAGTGGACTAAAGAAAAGTGGTTTAAAATCTACTGTAAAAGAAATAGGAAAAAATTCATTAAAATTGGGTGCTATGGGACTCAGCACATTTTTAACCGGAGATCCAACAGTTGGAAATGTTATGATGTCGGACGCATTAGCCGATAAAGCTATGTCAAAAGCTGGTTTAGGTATTGGAAACGATCTAAAACGTTTTGGTCGCAATAAAGATGTTAAGAACTTTGCTAGAGGAACAAGAAAAGTGGTTAAACAAGTAGCTAAAGAATTAAAACCTATTGCAAAAGAAATGGCCAAAGAAATGGTCAATCAAGCAAAAGCAGACGCAGGTGATAAGCTAAGAAGTGAATATTTACCCGGTGCATTGGATAGAGTTGATAAATTTACCGGTAATACCAAATACGGTGATATTTTAGCAAACTCAGCAAATAGTGCTTTAATGAGTCAAGGGATGGGTCTAGGTGGTAAAGGCGGGAAAGGCGGGAAAGGTTTTAAATCCATGGTATCCAAAGCTAAACAAACTGTGGGAGGCGCTGTCACAGCCCACGCAGAAGCAGAAAGCTCATTTGGTCTTGGAGGACAACGTCTTGGTAAATCACCATTCTATCAAGGTATGGATGCAAAAGAAAGAATGGCATATGTTAGAAGTCATCGTAAATCGGGGGGTAGTTTTAAAGCACCATCGGGTGGATCTTTCAAAGGACTTTAAAATAAAATTAATCAATAAATAATTTGTATTATAATTATATATCATAATATGAGTTTAAACTTTAGTGAATTGTTAACAAATTTTGATTTGATGGACTTAGCACCTCAGATGAATATTAGGTTAGATGACGTATTGATGAAAGATCAAGCAAGTAATAAAATGCCAAATGGATATTATATATTCAATTTAGAAAATTCAAATCAAGGTGGGAGTCATTGGGTGGCATTAGTAAAAGTAAGAACAAGTAAATATTATTATTGTGATCCGTATGGTATTCCTCCGCCACAAACATTAATTGATTTGTTAAAATGTAATCCAGAATATTTTTATTATAATGATACACAAATACAACATATTAATTCTATTTTATGCGGTTATTATTGTTTGGTATTTTTACATCAAATGCAACAGTCAGATAATATGGTTGATAATGTTGAGGAATTTTTGCAATTATTTTATTTAGATACGAAAAAAAATGATAAAGAACTGAAAAAAATATGTAGATCGTTAATATATACGCATAAAATTAAATGAGCAAATTTCAGCCAATTAGAAACAATAGATTAGGTAACGTCCAATACCGATCTATCAAACAAGTATTAGAACAACACAAACAAGATGAATGCAGAATTAAAGAGCATAAATGTGAACCATTATGCGATCAAAAATATGAAAATCCATATATGTTACATGATTCTAAAATAGAAAATGAAGATACTGAACAAGATGAGAAAACAAATGATGATTTACCACTACATGATCATCCAAATGTGCATGTGGAATTACCAGTTATTTATGATACACCAAAAACTAATGATGATGTAAAACCCGTTGAAGTAGAAACAGAGGTTGAAAATATTAGAACGGAATTAGTCAGAAAGCAATCATTAAAAGATGTTGTTAAATTGTCATATAAACATTTTTTGAATAAAGAGTTTACTGTATAATAATAATTTAGTTAATAATTAAAATATTAATTATTAATTAAATCTAAGTATTTAGTTTAGGCAGATGTAACTTGACCTGTTAATCTATCAATATTCATTTCGTTTTGGTAAGTTAATATGATCATAAAATCATAAGTATTTACTGTATCAACTTTGAAGTTAATTTGGAATGATTTGAGAACATTATCTTGAACTTCATCTTCAACTTTCTTCATATCAAATGCAAAGACGTTATATGCTTTTTGGAACATTGTTGAAGTAATTTGTCCACTCATGAATTTACTCTTTAAACTATTACCATTGATATTAGCCATCAATTGCATTACATTGTTGTTATAAAATTGATTAATTTGTTGTAATGGTTCAATAAAAATATTTTGACCAGCAATTTGAATGTTGCAATTACTAATTCTACAGAATGAACAAGTATTAGGGGCAGAAGAAATTGGTGATCTATAGGACACAGGAGCATTTGCTTTTGCAGATAAATATGGAATGATATACATAGTTCTAACACGACTTAAGTTAACATTGAATAATCTGGTGACTTGATTGGAAGTAGCAGAGTTAACGTTCAAGATTTGGTCAACATAGAAATCATCATATAATAATTTGGCAGATGGTTGTGACAAGATCATTTTCGTGTAAGATGGGGTATAACTAATTTGAGGAACATAAATTCTACATGGGACAGAAGTAGAACCTGATGGTAAGCCGTTTAGCAATGTTGGATTATTTCCATAGTAACCAATAAATGGTCTTATTTCCATATTCCATGCTGTAGATGCTGTAGCATTGACAACCATACCAAGACCAGCACCAGCATTACCAGTAATTGTATTGGAAACTGGAGCAACCATAAATGGACAAGTGTTTCCAACAGATTGATTTGCAGTAATACTTGAAGGGATAAATTCGTTTCCTGCTGTAGCCCCGTTGTAAGCAATATTCCATGTGTTATTAGTGGCTACGTTTAATTGTGTTCTTAATTCAAAACCAAGGGATGATTGAACAGAAGGCAATTTAGCGAAGAAGTCATTTACTTCACACAATGGAACTGTGGCCACGTATTGAAAGACAAGACGAGTAATTCTGTTTGTGTTACCAGTAGAAATGGCACCAGTAGAATCATATGCACCCACTAAACCAGTAGATAAAGAGTTTAAGAAAGCAGTAGCATTATGGACAGCATTTGTTCCACCAATATTAAATAAACTAGTATTGGATCCATAAGAGGTATTGTCATGATTGCCTTTAATGCAACGTTTCAAAAAACCATCATTAGCATAGGTTTGGCCTACGTTACCAGCTGATAAGTTAGTTCTACCAGTTAATCTGTTATTAATATCACCTAAGTTATTATCAATATAATATGAATCAGCATTGTCTAAATAGGAACACATAATATCGCCTAATAATTTGGCTTGATCGGTGTTTTGACTTTTGAACGTTTCATTAATGTAAAAGTTATTATAGTTGGAGTTTCTATTAATACTTACTCCACCGAATTTAGCTTGAACTAAATCAATTAAGTGATGGTTACCTTTTGGGGCACATGCAAATGCATTTTCAGGTGAATGGGTAAAGTTGGTTCCGTTGGTAGCACCAAAAGATGGCACACCAGTTCCTGATGCAGTTAATACAACACCATATGGAATCATGGCATAAGCTTGAGACCAGTCAAAGTATTTGTCAGAAGATGAACCAATTAAGGAAACATTACTCCAGTTGACCCAACCGTTTGCATAGTTACCTTGGTTGTTATCGTTGATGTAAATCCATTGAATATCGGATGCTGGATACATGTTGGATTGTTCTTGAGCATCAACATCAAAGTTGAAATCAATAAAATCGGATTGTGACATATTGTTTTTATCTATATATTAATAAATAGATAAAAAATATTTGATGATTAAAGATTTTTATATATTATTATAAAGTTAATTTAACATTTGTTTTCTTTTTGCGATCACGGAAATTTACCTTATTTAATAAATCAGTTCCATAAGCTACAACTGATGAAGGTGCTTTATTTGCTTGTGATGCATTTAAGGTTAATTTTCCAGTCATACCAACTAATCCAGCCATACCTGATGGTTGGACAGTTTCTTTATCTACTGAATCACGAGGACGTTTGACAGATCCACCATGAACCACTTTGTTATGGGCATGAGTGATTTTACCATTTGAATGTAAATATTTTGGCATTTGATTAAAGTATATATTTATATATGAGAAAATAAATATTTAAATTTTATTGAATAGTTGAACCTGAAGCTATAGAAGTAACTTCTGCTTGTGTTAAAATTTTATTGAACATACAGAAATTGTCCACATAACCATTAAATGAAAAACCGCCATTATTTACTGGAACGCCTCCAATACGATTACCACTAAACGCTGTTGCATATAATCCAGTTTGACCAGCTACGTTTGTTTTTACTAAAGCCCCATTTACATAAATATTTATTACATTGGCTGATGTAACAGTTATAGCAATATGATGCCAAACATTCAATGAAGGTATGTTAAAAGTGCCAGTTGACGGAATACCGAAAAAATTTAATAAAGTTGATGCACCGCCTTGACCCCATAAAACAAAATTTCCTGATGCTAAATTGAATAAGAAATAATCACCACCACTATTACCCACTTTTTTACACCAAAAACTAATTGATATACCATTGGTTGTTAAACCTGAAACGTCGGGAAGACTTAGTAATTTGTAATTTGCTCCACCAGTGGAAACAGTTCCGTTAAAATAATAGGACCTCAATCCATCTTTTTTATCAACTGTTGATATTGATGTATTGTAATCAGATGCAGTCAAAGCAGAACCAAATGCATCATTATGCGTTGTCCCAGTAAAACTTTCACCATTAAATTGAAACACTTTATTAGCAATAGTAATTGCATTAGGTGATGCAGTGCTAAATGTGCAGTTATTGATATTGGTAAGAACCACGCCATTTGTGCATGTGAGATTACCTGATGAATTTGCATTATATGCTAGAAGAGTATTGGCATCTTCAACAAATTGTTGTTTTGATGGAGTAAATGCAGTTGTATATCTCTCGTTATTTGAAACACGGAAAGAAGCCAAACGACCACCATTTGCAACATAGAAATTATTTGTAGATTGAGTTACGAAAGCTTTTCCTAGAGAAATACCTACGAGATCAGAATAGGAACTGAGAGCTGATTGAGTTGTAGTGTGTGCTAATACACCATTCAAATAGAATGCTACTAATCCATTACTTGCTCTACGAACGATCGCGATGTGAACCCATTGTCCTGTAACAATAGCTAAACCTGCAACATCTCCAAGTTTAGCAGGAAAGTTGGTGAAGTTGATTGAGTGTGCATTTGAACCTCCGTCGTTGGTGAGATGTGTTACATAATTAGTAGCCACTCCAAGATTGAAAAAACATTGAGCACCTGTATTAGTGTTCAAGAAAATCCACGCTTCCATTGTCCACGCTGTTCCAAGCGATATGTTTGTTGATGTGTTATTAAGGTAAGATGAACCATTAAAACCAACACTACCAGATAGACTACCATCTACTGGGATATTAATTCTCTTTAAGTTTGCAGAGGATATTGTTGATAAAAGACTAAACATTATTATATAATAATATATTATTATATAATTTATTTTCATAAAAAACATAAATTTAAAACCATGGCGAAACTGAAGATAGAATAGTGCTTGGGGCAGTTGCTCCAGGTAGAAATACAATCGTAAATGTTTGTATTACATATAATGCAGAACCAATACTGATATTTGCAGATCCTCCGTTAAAACGTAATGTATAACCAACTCCATTAACACGCATAATATTCACGTATTGTTTAATAGTTGATGTATTGATAATCGCTGTTACTGTATAAGTTGTTCCAGCTACCACAGGAACATTAAGCATATAAATACGCATTGGATTAGTAGACGAAGGTGTTAAAAAGCCAACGTGACCTAAAGTAATGTCCCAATCTGATATATCTCCTACATTATTGAGTGTTATCATTGGTTCCCTTATTCTACTAAATATGTTAAGGTTTTGCCATTCTTTTGTGGCAGTTGATGTAATTGTTTGGGCTGATGTTGTATCAAGAAATGTTCCGCCTGAAGAGGTTACTTTAGAGTTTAATTGTGTTTGTATATCACTGGTCACATTTGTCAAGTATCCAATGGTTGTTGAACTGATATTATTGAGTGAAGGAACTACAACATTATTACTGAATGTTTTTACGCCTGCTATTGTTTGCGCATTAGTTAAATCAACCACAGCATTTGAATTAGCTTTGGTATTTAATTGGGTTTGAATACTGGAAGTTGTTCCTGATAAATATCCAATAACAGTGTTTGTAATTCCATTGAGTGAAGGCACAACTACATTACTTGAGAATGTTTTTACTCCTGCTATTGTTTGTGCATTAGTTAAATCAACCACAGCATTAGAGTTCGCTTTTGCATTTAATTGTGTTTGAATTGAACTTGTTGCATCTAAATAACCTAATGCTGTTGAACTTATATTATTAAGAGAAGGAACAGTTACATTATTGCTAAATGTCTTTATACCACCAATTGTTTCTGTTCCTGTTAAATGAACCACAGCATTATCATTTGCTTTTGTTGCGATTTGCGTGGCCAATGCTGTAGATACACTATTATCTGATGTTTCAATATACGTTTTGAGTTCAGTCAGTGTATCGTATGCTGGTCCAACTCCGCCGAGTATTTCATTTTTAATATTTGTTGTAGCTGTATTAACAAATGTTTGTGTAGCATAATTCGTTAAATCAGTTGGTGGAATATTGGATATCGCTGTATTTACAAATGTTTCTGTAGCATAACCTGTTAAATCTACATTTCCACCTGAATTAGCTACTGCTGTATCCACATAAGTTTTTGTGGCGTAATTCGTTAAATCAGTTGCTGGAATAGCACTAATTTGATTATTAACAAATGTTTCTGTAGCGTAGCCTGTTAAATCAACTGAAACATTGGCCACTGCTGTATCTACATAAGATTTTGTTGTATAGTTAGTTAAATCAGTTGGTGGTATAGCACTAATTTGATTATTAACAAATGTTTCTGTAGCATAGCCTGTTAAATCAACTGATACATTCGCCACTGCTGTATCTACATATGATGTTGTAGCATAGTTAGTTAAATCAGTCGGTGGAATATTGGATATAGCTGTAGCAATTGAAGAATCAACATAAGTAATATTTGCTTTTGTAGCCAATGAATTTGTTAATGTTGTCGCTAAATCACTATTGGCTTGTAATCCTGTAGAAAGTTCGTTTAATGTATCATACGCTGGACCAACACCACCTAATATTTCATTTTTCATATTTGTAACTGCAGTTGTTACTTCAGTTGATGAAGCTTTTGTAAGTAATGATGTATTAATATCACTGATTGCTGTATTATAATCTGAAACATTTACTTTGGTATTTAATCCATTAATCAAATCAGTTGATGAAGCTTTTGTATCTAAAGAAGAATTGATACTATTAATTGCTGTTGTATAATCTGAAACATTAACTTTTGTATTTAATCCATCAATTAAATCAGTATTAAATGCTTTTGTATCTAATGATGAATTGATACTATTAATCGCCGTTGTATAATCACTTTGATTTACTTTGGTATTTAATCCATTAATCAAATCAGTATTTAAAGCTTTTGTATCTAAAGAAGAGTTGATACTATTGATTGCGGATGTATATTCTAAAACATTCACTTTTTCATTTAACGAATTAGTAACATTTGTTATTAAGGCTCTATCATTTATTTGGCTTTGTAATGAATCAATTTCTGTATCAACATATGATTTATTTGCTTTGGTTGATAATTGGTTAATCATGCTTACGCTAAAATTTGCATCATTTTCTATTGCTTGGGATAATTCTTGCAATGTATTTAAGTTCTCTGGAGCTAAACCGACTAAATTACTTATACTTTGATCTACATAAGCAAAATCGGCTCTATTTCCAATTGCAGTTTGTAATGAGGTATTTAATAATGCAATATCAT
Organism: Pseudomonadota bacterium; assembly: GCA_039805605.1. GTDB lineage: Bacteria > Pseudomonadota > Gammaproteobacteria > Burkholderiales > UBA11063 > Aquella. Next base: position 1,974 of record JBDLTW010000226.1, on the reverse strand, counting down.
TTTGTAATTCTGATTTTGTTGAATTTACAAAAGAGATATCCGCCTTATTATTTGATAAACTTGTAATTTGGTTTTGCAAACTGCTATTCACTGAATTGATATTGGTTTGTAAATCGGCTTTTGTGGAATCAACATAAGTTACATTTGCTTTGTTGTTTGATAAATTTGTTATTTGAGTTTGCAATGTTAAGTCCTGTGCATCAACATATGAAGATAAAGTGCTGATTTGATTTCCTAAACTTGTATTGAGTGTTCCAATATTAGTTAATAATTCTGATTTAGTATCATCAACATATGTAATATTAGCTTTGGTTGAATTTATGGTGTTAATTTGCGATTGTAAAATATTATCTGCTCCATCAACATATGTTTTATCAGACTTTAAAGAAAGTTGATTTAATAATGTGGTATTGAAATTCGGATCATTGTTCAAAGCGTTACTAACTTCTGCTAATGTATTCATTAGTTCTGGACTGGAACCAACAAGTTCAGATATTTTGGTATCTACATATGTAATATTGGCTTTGATATTTGATAAATCAGCAATTTGATCTTCCAAGGAAGCATCTGTAGATTGAAGAGCCAATATTTGACCTTGAATATTACTATTAATTGTATTTAAATTCGTTTGTAATAATTGATCTGCGGAATCTACATATAATGTATTTGCTTTAATGGTTGATAAATTACTTAATTGACTTTCTGTGTTTGTTTGTAAGGTGTCTATATTGGATTGCAATATTTGGTCTTGGGTATTCACATAACTTAAATTTGCTTTATTTGTGCTTAAGTTTAATAATTCAGTATCTGTAACTGTTTTAATATTATCCACATAAGCCTTTTCAGCCTTAGTATTGATTTGTGTTTGTAAGTTAGTTTGTAAACTAGAAATTGTAGTATTTAATGTGTTGACATTTGATGTAATTGTTCCGTCTAAAATTGCTACATTGTCATTGATTGAATTGGTTAAATTAGTATTTACTGTATTAATATTGTTGATTAAATTATTATTCATCATATACATCGCATTGCTTAATGATTGATCTTGTGTGTCCACATAATTTAAATCTGCTTTAATAGTTGACAAATTAGTTACTGCTGTATTTAAATCATCTAATTGCCCTTGAATTGGCGCACTCACGTCTGACAAGTGTGAAAACGTTATTGGTTCAATTTCGTTAATTAATCCACTAAATGTGATATTATTTAAAGTAGTTGAATTACTAAATGTTTTATTTCCTTGAATAATTTCATCACCTGAATTGTGAACAACTGCTATATCATTTGCTTTTGTAGCAAGTTGATTAATTACATTGGTGGCAAAATTTGAATCGTTGTTCAATGCTTGTGATAATTCGTTTAATGTATTTAAACTTTCACTAGCCCCATCAATTAAATTTGTTACAGCTGTATCAATATAAGCTGTTGTTGCAATGCAATCAGAATTCGGTATAATCGGACCCGTAAATCTACCAATGTTTTCAATTGTCAAATTAGTGGCTTCTACTGTTCCGAAATCAACAATACCGTTAGTTTGAGATGTTGATGTTACTACTATATTTGTGGCTTCAATTTGTGATACTACAGAAGACGTAGAAACGAATGTAGTTGGGTTAAATAGCTCTGGAATATTACCATCAGGTAATAAATTAATAAATCCGGTTGACATATTATAATATATATGTATTATATATTATTTATTGACAAAAACATTTTTAACTAAATATTGGCAAAGTAATTTCTCTATCGTATGATTTATAGTATAATCTAAATGATTGCACCTGATTTTCTGATCCATATATCTGATCTTTTGATTTTAATACAGCATACGCTGTTCCATTGCTATTATCAATTGTTCTTGTTTGAGAATCAAAATCTGTTGATCCAGCCCATGGTCGTTGACCAGATAATATTATATAATTAGCATAACGATAAAGAACCAAAATATAACCCGGTGCTACAATAAAGGCATCA
>JBDLTW010000225.1:0-3407 GCA_039805605.1 Pseudomonadota bacterium | reverse complement strand
TATATTATATATTAATAATACATATACTGGTATATTATAATTAAATGGATAATATTTACTATTATCTCATTAACATTCTCTAACTTTAGATAGCATATTTAAGGAAAAATGCGAGAAAGTTCAGTAATACTGCTGAAAAGCTATCCATTTTATATTATCATATAAAATCTCGCTAAAAAATATAATTATGAAAAAATTAACATTGTCTTTATTGGGTCTTCTTTCAATTGTTTCAACAAATAGTTTTGCTGATGACATGAAATTATATAAATATCAATCAATAATAAATAATTTAGAAATTAATTTAGCCCAATATAATTATAATAATGCTAAATCAGAACTATCTATTTATTCAATTAAATTTTTTGGTACTACTGATAGTGGTAACCCTTGTAGTTTTACCTATGACATAAATAATGGTTTAACTAATAAAATACATCCTTCTAGTACAACTCATGAGTTAAACTTAAATGTTACTTTACCAGATGGTAATAAAGATCATTTAGCAACTGTTTTAAATGGTCAATTCCTATTTAATTCAGCTAATCCTGCTATTGGTAGTGCACAATTTATTTCTAATAATTATGAAATTAGTTATCGCAATTGCTCTTTCTATACAATTGATCAAAATTTACGATTAATTCGTGTTAAATCTGTGAATTAAAAATATTGACATAATCCTCGCATCAAATGGCGAGGATTACTACCTTGCTAAACCAAGCAGATATCTTGGTTTAGCTAATTAGGTGTATTTTTAAATACAAGTGCCAACTATTTTAGTTAGTTGACGCTCTATATCGCTATTGACTATAATTGCCCTAAACTTATAATACCATTGTGTCATTTGCTTTACTTTGCTTGATTTAATCATGATACCTCTATAATATTATTGGCTTATGAAAAATATAACTACAAAATTAAGCAATTTATATATTTGGCTAACAAAAAACACCAAAATAATAGCTACGCTTGGTTAACACCTTAACTATTTAGCAGTTATTTTAACCAAGTAGCTGTTGCACCAATCTTTGAGTTAGCATTTAAACTCTTTGATTTAGTTGTTGAGGTTTTTTGGGTCTTATCAATTATATCAGTATACGAAATTTGTTTTGCTCTTTGCTTAGCTAATTGGCTTAATTTACTAGGTAATTGAGTTTGTGAATTACCACAAACCCAGAACCCAAATCCATTGTAGTTATGTGTAATATTAGTACCGTAATATGGAGTAGCCATCATATTATATGACATAGTGTAGAAATAAGGTTTAACTGCATCATCAGTATAAATATACCATGGTGCTTTAGAATCAAAAATAGTAGTAGCAACCGTAATTGAATGAGTATTTTGATAAACAAATGTTCCATTAGCTTGAACAAAAGAATGTTGCTGTAATGGCATAAATGGTTGAATAACTTCATTATCTAAAGTTATTTGATTATTTGATAAATAACGTGTAGTCTCTTCAGATTCTAGAGCTATATATGGACCTGAATAATTATTGGTATCAACCCAAAATGGTGCATCATCAGCACGAGTTAATGAAAATGATAATTGTGGTGTTTGCAATGGATAACCTGTTCTAATATTCAAACGTCCAGCTTGTTGATCATCCAGAAAAATTGCACTATTAAACTGAATGGCTGAAGCAACAAAACCAGATTCAACATAAATTGGCTCAGTTATAGTAGTTCGATTATTTCCTTGGGGTATCATCACCATAAATTACCAATGGAGTACCACCATAAGAACAAGGATAAGTAATTGTATTAAGCGAGCTGTCTGAAAAAGTATTGTTATTAATTTTTTTCAAACTAATGGCTTCTACTGAAGATACGCTAGTTAGACCCAATAATGTAATTAGTATAAGACTTTGTTTCATTTAACATCCCAAAAATAGGTTAAAATAGATTAATTGTTTTTCCATTATAACAGATATAAGTTTTATTGTCTATCAACAAAAATGTTGATAAACATTCTTATTTTGTCGACTACTTGGTAAAACATTTTTCTAGATATGGTAGATATAAAACATTAAGCTAGGTATTTTTTGTAACTAGCTTGGTTTTGTAGTTGTATTTTTCATAAATCAATAGTATAATGGAGGGATCATGTTTTAAATAAAGCAAAGTAAAATAAGATCAATACTGCCAGACTGGTTGTAACTCAATGGCTACATAAAAGCATCAACTAACTACAATGGTTTTATCCATAATTAAAGTTTTTGCCTTAGTAAAACAATATGCTGAAGATTATTGCGTAATAGTACAAATAGCTAAAATTAATGCTTAAGATGCCTAGGTATAAATATATTAAATTAATAAGCTCAAATATAATTACATAACAGAATTAATTGAAGCCAAGCCATATATAATTAATATACATTACAAAGATGCTTCAATCGTGGACATCTACATATGTAAATAATCGCAAAAATCTCCGAATCAGCTAAGCAAGTCATGCTTATTGCTATTTAGGACTGATAGATATCAATAAATTAACTTAATTTTTATTACGGAAACTATTTATGCACAAAACACGCTTATGGCAAAGTTTATTATTAGTCTTAAGTTCTACACTCTTAGTTAACTGTAATCAATATTCCAAGCCAATGAATAAAACTACTCAATCAACAACGCCACCAGCCGCCAATTCTCAAACAGAAAACTCAATGTTAAGAGTTGATATTGGTGCAGAAATTCCAACTTTTGATTCAGCATTAGCCGCTGATGGTTATACCTATCGGGTCATCAATGACTTATATGCAGGTTTATTAGATTTTGATCAACGTAACCGACCAATTGCAGGAATGGCAACCAGTTGGGAAATTAGCCCAAATGGTTTAGATTATACTTTTCATTTACGCCATAATTTAAAATTTTCTGATGGTAGTCCAATTAGCGCAAGTGATTTTGTATTTTCATGGCAACGTTTGGTTGATCCTAAAACTGGTTCATCATATGCATTTTTATTAAATGATGTTGCTAATGCTAAAGCAATTATTGCAGGTAAACAAGCGGCTACTAGTTTAGCGGTTACCGCTCCTGATCCTTATACTTTAAAAGTACATTTAGCACACCCAAGTAATGCTTTTTTAAGCTATTTAACTGTTCCTAATGTTTTTGTGGTTTCACGTAAAGTTGTTGAACAATATGGCGAATCATGGACAAATTTAAGCCATATTGTTACTTCAGGAGCATATCAATTACGTGAACACGTAGTTAATGGCTATATCTTAGTGAGCAAAAATCCTCAATTTTATCAAGCGGATCAAGTAACGATTGACCAAGTTAAATATTTTCCCTTTACTGATACCAATGCATCACTAGCTAATTATAAAACTGGAGCATTAGATACTACATGGCAAAATGTACCAGTTGATCAATATCAACAATTAAAACAGCAATATC
>JBDLTW010000224.1:0-4160 GCA_039805605.1 Pseudomonadota bacterium | reverse complement strand
CAGTCAATTCCTAATAGAATTAATAAAAGTAATGCAATAATTCTCAAGCTCCTAAAAAAATAAATTATTCTTGTTTATTAATTAGAAAAAATTTTGCTAGAATAATACCTAATTCATAGAGTAAGTATAATGGGATAGCTAACATTGTTTGTGACAATATATCAGGAGGTGTTACTATGGCTGCCACAATAAAACACGCAACTAATATATAAGATCTTAATTTTTGGATATTTTCCAGTGAAATTATTTTAAGATTTATCAGCAGAAAAACAATTATTGGCGTTTCAAAGGCCAAGCCAAATATAAAAAATAGTGATAAAACAAAATTTAAATAATGACTAATATCTGTCATCATGGTTATATCTGAGGATTTAAAATTATTAATAAAATGAAAAATAGTTGGTAATACTAAATAATAACAAAATAATATACCTGAGATAAATAAAATAAAGCTACTAATAGTAACAAACGAGAATAGTTTACGTTCATTGCGATATAATGCAGGAGCAATAAACTGCCATAATTGAAATAAACTATGTGGTAAAGTTAAAATGAATGCCAACAATGCGGTCAATTTCATGGGAATAAAAAATGGTGAAATTACATCAATTGCAACTAAGTGTTGGGAATTACTGGCAAAAGTTTTCATTAATGGCCGAGCTAGAACTTGATAAATTGAATTGCTAAATGGAAATAAAATTACTAATACTGTAATTAAACCAATTAATGAGTAAATGACTCTTTTTCTTAACTCAATTAAGTGCTCAATGAAATGTTGTTGTTGCATATTTTAGATATCTAATTCATCAAATAGTTCAGGTTGATAGTCAAAGTCTAGTTCTGGCTGATATAAAAAATCTATATTATGCATATAGTTAAGCTGATCGTTTAGGTGTGAATTGTCTTGCGTATAATCTAATTGTTGTTTTAATTGTTGAAAGGATTCAGCTAACTGTTGTTGAACTGAATAAATTTCAGCTAAACCAGTTTGCTGATAAAGCTGAGTATGCAAATTATTTTGTAATTTACGTAACCAGATAAAAAACTTTGCTAATTTTTGTGCTAAGTTAGGTAACTGTTGCGGACCTAATACAATAATAGCTACAATTAAAATTAAAACTATTTCACTAAAGCTAATGCCAAACATTTTCAATCAGTTTTTTGTGAATTATTTTTTGTTGCCGAATTTTCATCATTGAGAGCTTGTTTAAAACCTTTAACTGCTTCTCCAACATCCTGACCAATATTTTTTAATTTCTTAGTGCCAAAAACTAATGAGATAATTAGTAAAACTACTAACCAGTGCCAAATACTCATACTACCCATGTTCGTTTCCTTTTAATTTTGATTACCTAAAACGTGTAAATGTAAATGAAAAATTTCCTGTCCACCTTTTAGACCTGTGTTAATTTGAATTTTATAACCATCTTGTAACTTGTGTAGCAGTGCTTGTTGATTAGCAACCAACATTAGTTTACCTAATAAAAATTGATGATCTAGATTTGTTTCCAGTAGACTAGCTATGTGTAATTTAGGAATAATTAATAAGTGTACTTGAGCACGAGGGTGTATATCATTAAAGACAAACACGTCATCATCTTCATAAATTACTTTTGTTGGAATTTCTTTGGCAATTAGTTTACAAAATAGACAATCTTGCATATGGTTTCCTTTAAATATTGATGCTGTATTATAACATATTTATAATAAGGTGGGCAATACCAGATAATTAAAGATTAAAAATTTTAACAAATAAATGTATAAATATGCTATAATCCGCAAATTTTTTGAATGGAATAACAACTAATGTTTAAAATTTGGCTTAATAATTTATTACAACTTGTAAAGTTAAATTTAATTTCATTAACAACGCAGATTAATTTATTTAATAAACAGCTCACTATTAGTTAATTAGTGAGCTTTTTTTTGCTATTTTATTAATAAGGTAAAATATGGAACAACTTATTTTAGATATGTATCGTGTCGGAATTATTAAGTTTGGCGAATTTACGCTTAAATCTGGTAAAAAATCATATGTTTATGCAGATGTACGAAGTGCAATTTCTTATCCTGATATTTTTAGTCAGATATGTGATTTAATTTATAATAAAATGATAAATTTAAAATATAATTCAATTTGTGGGGTTCCATATTCTGCATTAACATTTGCTAGTGCAGTTGCTTATACGCATAAAATCCCCATGTTATTAAAACGTAAAGAAGCTAAAACTTATGGAACTAAAAAATTACTTGAAGGTAGTTATCAAGCACAAGATATTTGTTTAATTATCGAAGATGTGGTTACTACTGGTATGAGTATTGGTGAAACTACTCAGGTGTTAGAAGCAGAACAAATTAAAGTTAATGACATTATTTGTTTTATTAATCGTAATCAGGGTGGGCAAGAATTTTTGGCAAGTAAAGGTTATAATTTACATAGTATTATTGATGTATACCAAATTTTGGAGATTTTACATCAGCATAAATTAATTTCAAGTGAAGATAAATTAGCTGCTGAAAGCTTAATTGGAGCATAATATTCAGTTAGCAAATTTAGCTTTATTGATTAGAATACTAGCTCGGGAAATCATAGTTTAAAGATGAGTAGTAGTTTTGAAAAAACATATCAATGGGTAAATTCTTTGGATTTTAGCTTAGACAATAAAAGTTCAAAAACATCAAAAAAATGCTTAATGGGGCATTTTACTTTAATCGATATATGGTGGCAAAATAGCTAATTTAGTAAAAATTAAGAAAAACGTTATTAGCCTATTTGCTAGAACAACAACAATTATTTCAAGAAAGGCAGTTCTTCTCTTTATCATTAAATGATGAAGTATGTGAACTGGTAGCTTAGATGATGAATAATTTTAAACCTGCATATCTTAAATTAGCCAATGGGTTAGTTTTTAGTGGTATGTCGCCTATTTGGCAAGATAATATAAGTTATGGTGAAGTTGTTTTTAACACTGGTATGACTGGTTATGAAGAAACCTTAACCGACCCATCTTATGCTGGACAAATTTTAACTTTTACTTATCCTATTTTGGGTAATTATGGTGTTTCAGCGGGAAATCGATGGGAGTCATCAAAAATTCATGCTAAAGGCGTGATTTGTGAGACGGTTTTTGATAAACCTAAACACTATTCAACTGAACAAACTTTTTTAACTTGGTTAGAGCAAAATCAAGTACCGCTTATTTGTGGTATTGACACTCGAGAGTTAACTAAAGTTATTCGAGAACATGGCGTTTTAAGTGGGGCTATTGTTTATGATTTAGCTAACACAGTAAATTTTAGCGATAGTATGCAAGTTAATTGGGTAGAACAATTATCGCCTAAACAACCAGAAATAGTAGGTAATGGTAAATATAAAATTATTGTAGTTGATTGTGGTGCTAAAGAAAATATTATTCGTTGCTTAAGTCAATTTGATGTAACTTTAAAACGCGTTCCATTTGATTATGATTACACTAATGAAGATTATGATGGGGTGATGCTGTCTAATGGTCCTGGTGATCCCAAGCAATGTCAAACTACTATTGCTATTTTACAAAAAGCTTTACAAAAAGATAAACCTATTTTTGGTATTTGTTTAGGTTCGCAATTAATGGGTTTAGCGATTGGTGCAAATACATATAAATTGAAATATGGTCATCGTGGGCATAATCAACCATGTATTGATTTAATTAAAAATCGTTGTTATTTAACTTCGCAAAATCATAGCTATGCAGTAGATGAAAATTCTTTACCTGAAAACTGGCAAGTTACTTTCCGCCATTTAAATGATAATACAGTAGCAGGAATTAGTCATATCAATAAGCCATTTTCAGCTGTACAATTTCATCCTGAGGCATCTAGTGGCCCACAAGATACATTTTACTTATTTGAACAATTTTATCAACAAATTACACAAAAGGTAATAAAATAATGAAAAATATTTTACTATTAGGTTCTGGTGGATTACGTGTTGGACAAGCTGGTGAATTTGACTACTCAGGTTCACAAGCGATTAAAGCATTTAAGCAAGAGGGGTATCGAGTAATTTTAGTTAATCCTAATATTGCAACTGTACAAACTGATAGTTCAATGGCCGATGAAATTTATTTTGTGCCATTACAATCAGAATTTGTAGCACCAATTTTAGCTCAAGAACAAAT
>JBDLTW010000223.1:0-6655 GCA_039805605.1 Pseudomonadota bacterium | reverse complement strand
AATATTGGTGATTTTAAAAGTGAATTACAAAGCTTACTTACTTTTAAATTCCAAAAATTAAATTATAATTTAGCTAATTTCGTAAAATGATTTGATTTGAGTATAGTTTAAAAGGATTACGTAAAAAAGCTGGTTGGGGTAATTATACTTTACGTACTATATTAGAGCAATAATTATCATGGGACAGCCCTGTCCGTCATTTTAACACGAAATATCTTTCTTTAACAATGCCGAAATAGTAATAGGTGATGTAATGACATACTATTGGAAAGCATATAATCAATTTATTCCTAGCGAAAAACATATTTGTTCAACAGAGCAAACTTATACAGTGGAATAGTATAACAGTCTTTTTAGACATTTTTTAGCTATGCTAAGACATAAAACTAGATATATAGTAAGTCTAAAGAAATGTTATTATCAATAAAACTATTAATAGCTAAGTGGAATAATTATCTACATATCTTAGATTAATAATGCCAATTATTTAATTCAAGATTAAATTAAAAGTGGAGACTGGCGTATATTATTAGCAAAAAAATAATTTTTAGGTTGCTTATTTAGGCTATTTCTGGTATAATCTAGCCTATAATTTTTGAAAGGTAACTGTTGTGAAACAAAACATTCATCCTTCATATAAAGAAGTTTCAGTTACTTGTAGTTGTGGTAATACTTTTGTTACTAAATCAACTTTAGCTAAAGATGCATTACATGTTGAGGTGTGCTCGTCATGCCATCCATTCTATTCAGGTAAACAACGTTTAGTTGATAGTGCTGGTCGTGTAGATAAATTCCGTCAAAAATATGGAATGTTTAGTCAAAGAACTACAAAGTAAGACTCTTTTCTTATGTTAAAATAGGTAGCTTGTGAAGCTACCTTTTTTATATGAAAATCATAAATCATGCTAACCTACTCTAAACAAACTAAAGTTCATCGCAAAGACCGTCCCTTAATTTTAATTTTAATGGTTATTATTTGGATTAGTGGTGCCACTTTTTTTCATGAACCATGGGAACCTTATGAACCATTTGTGGTTGCTGTTGTTAAAAATATGCTAACTACTAATTCTTGGCTAGTTCCATATATCAATCAAAATATTCCTTATTTAGAAATTCAGCCATTTTATTTCTGGCTCTATGCTTTAATTATAAAATTAGGCCATTTAACTAATATTGTTAATGCCATTCGTCTGATTAATTCATTATTAATTATTGTTTTAATTGGTTTGATGGGTAAAGTTGGCTCTGGACTTAATGCCTTTAAAAATGGGCGCAATGTAGTTATGATTTTAATCAGTACAGTTGGATTTATTAATAATGCTTATCAACTATCACCAAATCTAGTTGTACTATTGGGGTTTTCATTATATTTATATGCTTTACAACAATCTAGTCAAAGACCTGGCTTATCTGGTTGGTGGTTAGGAGTTAGTTTAATTCTCATATCGTTAAATTTTACTGGTGAATTTATTTTAATTGCATTAATAATTTTGTTTTTATTACCCTTAATAAGTAAAAATTGGCAATTTAGTGGCTATTATATTAGTTTAAGTTTAGGCTTAATGGTTTTTATTTTAATTTTTGGATCCTATGCTTGGCAATTAAATAAAGTAGATCATAGTTTTTTTATTGATTGGGAGCACAAATATACTGATATTTTTGCATTCAAGCCATTCTTATGGTGGTATAGTTTAATCTTCTATTTATACACTTTAGCTTGGTATCTAGTGCCGAGTTTTATTTTAGTTGGCTGGACTGTATATAAACGTCGTAAACAGTTATTTAACGATAAAATATTGCTAGTATGTGTTCTTTTAACTATGAGCTTAATTTTATGTGCTTGTTTAAGTCCCAGTCAACAAGAAGCTAAAATATTTCCAATTATCTTACCTATTGTTTTATTGGCATCAGTAGAAATTGATTCAGTAAGAATTAGTATTGTTGCACTAATGAATTGGTTTAGTATTTGTATTTTTGGCGTAGTTACATTGTGCATTGGTGCTTTATATTTTGCCTTGTGTTTTGGTCATCCAATAAAATTATTACACTTAGCTAAATTTTATGTACCACAATATCAATTTAATTTTAATTTATGGCAATTTTTATTAGCTTTAACTATTATGGTGTTATGGTTGTTTATGATTACACGTAAACAAATTCGTGGTCGTGAAATGATTAGCAACTGGGCATCAGGAATAACTTGTGGATTAGTCATGTTTGTTTCTTTATGTATGCCATGGTTTAATAGTATGTTAAGCTTTCAAGATTTAGTTAAAAGTAGTGAACCCTATTTGGATAATAAGGCTACTTGTATTGCCACCTATGAAACAAATAGTATTCAAAGTGCTGTATGGTATTATTATGCTAATATTCGATTAAAGCAAACAAATAATCCATTACAAACTAATTGTAAGAAGATCTTATTGGGTAGTGAGGTTAATCAATTAATTAATTATCCTGGTTGGCATATTATCTGGAGCAGTCAACGCCCTATAGATACAAAGCATTATTTATTGTTAGAGCGTGATGATTAGTTGCATCTAAACCAAAATCATGGTACAATGCTAGTTAAGAAAATAATAGACTTCTTTTAATAATATCTATAAATAAATTGGCGTATAGTTAAAAAGGTATTAATTTGAATTATGCAAAATAAACAAAATTTGGTTAATTTGGCGCGTTATTTGTTGGTTCGTGATAAAAAATTCTTTTCTTTAATTATTGGTTATGGCGTGATTGTAGCCTTGCTAAATTTAGCTTTACCATTATCCATTCAAGTTCTAATTACTTCAATAATTTATACTGCACAGATTACGCCAGTATTAATTCTCGGACTAGTATTATTGTTTTTGATTAGTTTTGCGGCTTTATTGAGTGTGCTTCAGAAGTTTTTGATTGAAATTTATAAAAGGCGCTCTTTTTCACGAATAGCTTCAGATATTTTGCTTAAAATTATTTATAGTGATCAGCAAAGTTTTCTTAAACATAGTAGTAGTGGTTTAAGTAGTCGCTATTTTGAAATTTTTAATTTACAAACGAATGCTTCAGAGTTAATTGTTGAAGGTTTTTTAGTTTTTTTAACCATCTTAGTTAGTTTTATCTTATCTAGTTTTTATCATCCTTATTTTTTAATTCTTAATTTAGTTATTTTAGTAATAATTTGGGGTAGTTGGAAGATTTTTTCTTCACGAGCGAGTCATTATGCTATTGAGCGCTCAGAAGCAAAATTTGCTTTGTTTGGTTGGATTGATGATGTATTTAAGATGAATACATTTTTTAAAAGTAATACAGGTAAAAATTATGCACTAAATAAAGGTGCTAAATTAATTCGTGATTATATAAAAGCTCGTTGTCGTTATTGGAATGTTTCATTTGCACAATTAATTATTTTGTCATTATTATATGTTGCAACTACAGTAGCATTAGTTACAATTGGCTCAATTTTAGTAATTTATGGTCAATTAAGTTTGGGGCAATTAGTAGCTGCAGAGATTTTATATACTACGTCATTATATGGAGTATCCAAACTAAGTATTTATTATGATAAATATTATAATCTAATTGCTTCATTAGATGAAATGGGACATTTATTTGTCATTGATGATGAGCGTTTAGGTCGAATTGACAATTCCAATACTCTTATTCAGACTAGTTTAACAGCTGAGCAGATAATTAGTTTTAATGATGTAATTTATCAAGATTATTTTGGGAATAAGTATATATTTAATTTCCAATTACAACGTAAACAATCAGTTTTATTATTAACGAATAATCAAAATACTAAGGTAATTTTAAATGATTTATTAAATCACTATTTAACTCCTAATAGTGGTTACATCGAGTTTAATAATATTCATTTGTCTGACTATGATCAGCATTATTTGCGAGATCAAATTTATTTGGTCAATAATAGTGATTTGTTTGCTTGTTCTATCTCTGAGTTTCTTGAATTTGGCATGACTCCACAACAAGAAAAATATACTAATGAAATTTTAGCTATAACAGGTTTGAATATAGTTATTCATCGTTTAGAATCTAAATACCAAACCAATTTATTAGCTAATGGTTACCCACTCACCAAAGAGCAAGTAATTTTATTAAAAGTAGTTAAGGCAATTTTGCTTAATCCGCAAATGATTATAATAACTGATATATTAGAACAAATTGATAGTAATATTCATTTGCAGCTACTTGAGTATATTCAATCAACAACTTCAATTACAATTGTTTCTATTGCAGATAATGCTAAATATCAAGCATATTATCAAAAAGTTGTCACTTTATAAAAAGGTAATTCTTTCCCATGCAACTAGATTATATTAAACAACAACAAGCATATAAAAGTGAAGATACTAATAAGTTTAGTAATTTAGATCATACCGCAATTTCTAAATTTTTTCCTCGGTTTTCTAGTTTAATTTGGTTATTATTAATATTATTTGTTTTAATTATGTTTTTGCCATGGATCCAGACCTCATCAGGAGCTGGGCAAATTACTGCCTTAAATCCACAAGACCGAGTACAACAAGTTGTCTCTACGGTAAATGGTCGAGTGAATAAATGGTTTATTCATGATGGAAGTAAAGTACATAAGGGGGATAAATTAGTTGAAATTATTGATATTGATCCTTATTTATTAGAACGCCTTGGTGCAGAAGTTGAGGCGATGAAACTTAGGCTCAATGCAACAGTTGAAGCTACTAAATTAGCACAAAGTAATTTATCTCGTCAACAACGGCTATATCAAAATGGCTTAACTTCTAAACGTGAGTTTGAATTAGCGCAGATTAATTATCAAAAATCATTGGCTGAGCAACAATATTATAAAGCTCAATTAATTAAGTCACAGTCAGGTTTAGCTAAGCAAAAAAGTCAAATTATTGAAGCAGATCGTGATGGAACTGTGGTAAATACTCTGTCTAGTTCAACAACAAAGATAGTTAAAAGCGGAGATGTTTTAGCAACTTTTATTCCTGATACTAACGATATTGCTGTGGAAATTTATATTAATGGTAATGATATACCTTTAGTTAGCGTTGGGCGGAAGGTTCGCTTGGTTTTTGATGGTTGGCCTTCAGTGCAGTTTAGTGGTTGGCCTTCAGTATCTATTGGTACTTTTGGCGGAGTTGTTAAGGTCGTTGATTTTGCTGCAAGTGCAAATGGAATGTTTAGGGTTTTAATTGAGCCAGACTCTAGTGACATTGCTTGGCCTTCACGACATTTTTTGCGTATGGGAGCACAAGCACATGCATATATTCAATTAAATAAGGTATTACTAGGTTATGAAATTTGGCGTCAATTAAATGGCTTTCCTATTGCCATTAATAATAAAAATAACACAACATTGACAAAAACTAATTTACAAAATAATTCTACATCAAATAAAGATAGTAACTATGATGATAAATCAACCAAAGAGTAATTTAAAATTAGCTATTATATTATTGTGTGCTACTTTACCTAGTATTGCATATGAATTGCAAATGTCTAAAATAGAAAGTTCAGTTGATAATTGTTATCCTAAAATTCTTAATGCGGCTATTCAACAAGAAATAAACCAAGCTAAGGTTAAGAAAAATGAAGCACCATTTGATTTAGCACTTAATGCTGATTCGGTACAACGTCAAGGTAGTTTATATAATACTAATTATCAGAAATTTGCGTTAGAAAAAAGATTTTATGGATCACCGATTTCTGCTTATGCTGGATATGATATATCAAGTGGTTATACCCCACAGTATGATTCTGCGCAAATAACTTCAAATATGGGGCGTCAATTTGTTGGTTTAAAAATGAATTTACTAAGTGGTTTTATTATGGATGAAGAACGGCTTAATTTATATAATTCAATTTTAGATCAAGAAAAATCTAATTATGAGTTAGACTTATCTAAATTATTAATTAAAACTGAAGCAATTAAAGCATATTTAAACTGGTTAATTGCTGGAATACAGTTGCAGAGCTATGAAAAGGCTTTACAGATTGGTGAAAAGCGTCAACAAGCATTGACAACTAGATTAAAACATGGTGATGTTGCGGAGATCACGGTAAAAGAAAATTATAATAATGTTCTAAAACGTAAGATTAAATTTATTTCTGCCCAAGATTATTTTAATAAGTCAGCTCAATATTTATCCTTATATTATCGTGATCAATGGTGTAATATGTTAACACCTAGTCAGAATATTTTGCCACACAACTTACCTCAACCACAGAGTATAAAATCTAAGCCAATTGTTGAGGAAATAAATAGTGCGGTAAAAAATCGTCCTGAGTTTAAAATATTACAAACTCAATTACAACAAATAGTTAATCAACAAAAGTTAGCTAATAATTATTTATTACCTAAATTAAGTGTATCGGTACAATATAATCAAAATAATTCTGATACTACCAGTACGTCTTATTTTAAATTAAATCAACAAGAAGCTGTTGGTAAATTAAATTTTTCCTTGCCGTTGGAGCGTAGTTATGCTAAAGGCATGAGCTCTGAAACTGAAGCAAATTATCGTAAATTATTAAATGATCGTCAATTATTATTAGATCAGCTACGCACACAATTAGAAACGCTTAATTATTCAGTAAATTCTACTAATAGCCAAATAGAAATGGCAAAAATTGAATATAAACTAGCTAAAGATCTTTTAGATGCAGA
>JBDLTW010000222.1:0-5360 GCA_039805605.1 Pseudomonadota bacterium | reverse complement strand
ATTGAGCTAATTGATTTAAATCATAGGCATCTTGTAAAATTTGATTAGACTGCCCAAAATTTGGTGCTTGACCACCAGCTGTTGAAGTAGAAAAAAATATCGGGTTAATTTTTTTAAAATCATTTTCAGTCTGCATTCGATTCATTAAAACTGAACCAACCATACCTCGCCAACCAATAAAACCAACTGTTAACATTCTAAATTCTCCACTAAAGTTTTAATTACTAGTGCAGCTCGTGAGGCTGCCATATCTTTTAATTCACTATAAGAATGAATGGCTTCTCCATCTTGTCCTGCACGATCCGATAAACAACGAATTACTGCAAATTTAACTTGATTAAGATAGCAAACTTGAGCAATTGCTGCTCCTTCCATTTCACAGGCTAAGGCATTAAATTGTTCAGCTAATAAGCGTACCTTAGATGCATCATCAATAAATTGATCGCCACTAATAATTCTACCGTTAACTACTTGTATTGGTGCTACTAGCTCTAAATGGTTTAAAATTAATTGATTAGTAACTTTATCTGCAACAAAAGAAAATGTATCCAAGCGAGGGATTTGTCCTAATGGTAAACCAAAAGCTTGGACATCGATATCATGCTGTACTAAATCACTAGCAATTACTACATCGCCAAAATTTAACCATGGAACTACGCCTCCTGCAACGCCAACATTAATTACTAATTCGGCATTAAATTGGCTACATAAAATTTGAGTTACTAAAGCCGCATTTACTTTACCTATTCCACAAACTACGGTAGTTAAATCTAACTTACCCAGAGTATAATGTTTGAACTGACAACCAGCTATGCTTTGTTGCTGATCAGCTAAACAATTTAATTGTTGTTCAACAGCAGCTAGTTCTTCATCCATAGCGCAAATTAGAGCCAATTTCATCTAAGCCACTTCCTTATTCATTAATAGTTTAATCAATTTAGTGGTTTCTTGCTTTAATTCCAAGCGTGAAATAACTAAGTCTAAAGCCCCTTTTTCTAGTAAAAACTCTGCGGTTTGAAAACCATCAGGTAATTTTTCCCGTACGGTTTGTTCTATTACTCGTTTACCAGCAAAACCAATGGTTGCACCAGGTTCAGCAATTACTACATCGCCTAAAAAAGCGAAACTAGCTGAAACTCCACCCATAGTTGGATTAGTTAATATGGAAATAAAAGGTAATTGCTTACGACTTAAATAGTGTAAAGCAGTAGATGTTTTAGTCATTTGCATCAATGAGTTAACACCTTCCATCATTCTTGCACCACCTGAAGTAGCAACACAGATAAAAGCACAATTATGTTCGGCTGCATATTTTACTGCACGTACAAAACGCTCACCAACAACTGAACCCATTGAGCCACCGATAAATTTAAATTCAAAAGCAGCAATTACAGCAGCTTGTTGATTAATAGTTCCTGCCATGGTAACTAAGGCATCTGTTTCACCTGTTTTAGTATGCATATCAGTGAGGCGATCGCTATATTTTTTACTATCACTAAACTGTAAAATATCTATAGGTAATACTTCGGCTCCTAGTTCTTGACGACCTTCATTATCTAAAAGCATATCAATTCGTTGACGAGCACTGATATAATGATGATAACTACATTTAGGACATACTTGTAAATTATTTTGTAAATCAGTATAATAAAGAATTTCATTACAATTATCGCATTTATGCCATAATCCCTCTGGGACATTAGCTTTATCACCTTTTTCAACATTGATTTTTGGTGGGAGTAATTTACTTAACCAACTCATATTTAGAATTCCTATTCTTAATTAGAATTATTGTTATTAGCAATTTTTTGTGCCCAAATTAATGGTGCAGTTTTATGCACTGAATTACCTTGGCTATCTACGGCAACCGTAACTGGCATATCTTCAACTTCAAACTCATAAATTGCTTCCATGCCTAAATCAGCAAAGGCAACAATTTTAGCTGAACGAATTGCTTTAGAGACTAAATAGGCAGCTCCGCCAACGGCAATTAAATAAACAGCTTGGCTATCAGCAATTGCGTCTATTGCTATTTGACCCCGTTCAGATTTACCAATCATACCAATTAATCCAGTTTGTTCTAACATTTGCCGAGTAAATTTATCCATTCTCGTTGAGGTAGTTGGTCCTGCTGGTCCAACTACTTCATTCGCAACGGGGTCAACTGGACCTACATAATAAATAAATCGACCATTAAAATCAACGGGTAGGGTTTCACCATTATTAAGCATTTCAGTAATGCGTTTATGGGCAGCATCTCGTCCAGTTAAAATTTTACCTGATAATAATAAAGTTTCTCCAGTTTGCCAACTAGCTAAATCAGCTTTAGTTAACTGATTAATATTAACTTTGCGACTAGAGCTACTATCACGAGTAATTTGTGGATAACTATCTAAACTTGGTGGCGTAAATTTAGCGCAACCACTACCATCTAAGCTAAAATGAATATGTCGTGTAGCTGCGCAATTAGGAATTATGGCAATTGGTTTACTAGCTGCATGAGTTGGAAAATCTAAGATTTTAACATCTAAAACTGTGGTTAAACCACCTAAACCCTGAGCTCCAATACCTAACGCATTAACTTTATTATATAATTCAATGCGTAGTTCTTCTATTTGATTTTGTGCACCACGTTCTAATAATTCGGGCATATCAATTGATTGCATTAGAGATTTTTTTGCCAAAAGCATAGCTTGTTCTGCTGTTCCCCCAATACCAATACCAAGCATACCTGGTGGACACCAGCCAGCTCCCATAGTTGGAACAGTTTTTAAGACCCAATCAACAATTGAATCAGAAGGATTTAACATGGCAAATTTAGTTTTATTTTCTGAACCACCACCTTTGGCAGCAATTTCAACTTCAATTTTATCGCCATTAACTAATTCGACATGCACTACTGCAGGGGCATTATCTTTAGTATTTTTACGGCTAAAAGCAGGATCAGCTAAAACTGAAGCACGTAATTTATTTTCAGGATAATTATACGCTTGACGAACACCTTGATTAACCATTTCTTGAATTGACATTGTCGCATCGGTAAATCGTACTTGCATACCAATTTTAATAAAGGCGCAAACTATTCCCGTATCTTGACAAATTGGACGCTTACCTTCTGCACACATCCGTGAATTTAATAAAATTTGCGCTATGGCGTCTTTGGCGGCTGGTGATTGCTCACGTTCATAAGCTTTACCCATTGCTTGAATAAAATCAGTGGGATGATAATAAGAAATAAATTGTAAACTATCCGCAATCGACTGAATAAAATCCTCTTGTTTGATTATTGTCATATAAATTTCCACTTAAAGATTAAGGTTTAACCCCACATTATAGCATATTTTAGTTAATTATCCATATGCTAATTAGTTACTGCTCATTATTTGCATAGCTAATTGTAAGTCTTGCCAAGTTTTGCCTTTTTCACTTGTATAACGCAATAAATAAGCAGGATGGTAAGTTACAACTACAGGAATATGTTCATAATGAAATACTTTACCACGCAATTTAGCAACTGCTTGAGTCGTATTTAATAAGGTTTGACTAGCAAAGCGACCTAGAGTAATGATTATTTTAGGTTGCACTAATTTGATTTGTTGAATTAGATATTGCTGACAGGTAGCAACTTCATCAGGATAAGGGTTGCGGTTATGTGGTGGACGGCATTTAATTACATTAGCGATATAGATATCCTGTTGCGAATTTAAGTTCATTGCTTTAATCATTCGTTCAAGTAACTCACCAGCAGCACCGACAAATGGTTTACCTTCAAGATCCTCTTGTTCGCCAGGAGCCTCACCGATAAACATCCATTTAGCTAAGCGATTACCGCGCTCTAATACGCTATTTTTACGTCCTTGACATAGTTTACACAATTCACAGCTTTCAACAGCTTGTTCTAATAATTGCCAAGTACTAATATCTTCTGTAGTTGTTACATGGATGCTCTTAGCAACTGGATTAAGTAGTGATTGACTCTGCGCAATCGCTTGTGTCGATTTTAGGCTTAAATGCAATTTTGCAGTTGCTTGTTCTAAGCTCAATGATAATTTAGGCTTTTCTGCTTGTGGCAAACTAGGTAAATTAATTACTATGGGAGTAATTGATAATTCAGGGCTGACACTAGTCCAATCTAATTGTGAATTTGCAGGTCTTGGTAAGTCATATTTTTGTTGTAATTCTTCAATTTTATCAACTCTAGGTAACCATAGATTATTAGCTAAATAGTCAAAAGCACTAAGTTTCATCTAAACATCAGTTCAAAGACTTTACCATTGAGGAAAAGATAGGAACTGCCTTTCTTGAAATAATTAATTATGATAAATTTAAAGCCATTAACCAAGCATCGTAAGTTGCGCCTTTGATTTTATAATAATTTTTGCGACAACTAATAATATTAAAACCTAATTTATGATATAAATTAATCGCTGCTTGATTATTAACCATTACCTCTAAAAATACTTGTTCAATTAAAGATTGGCGTAGTTGCTGAGATAACTGAGTTAATAAAAAATTCGCATAGCCACGGCGTTGATAGTTTGCACTAATACATAATTGTAAAATTTCTGCTTCATCAATAATTTTACTATAAACACATCCGCCAATTAAACGATTTTCATAATATAAACCTAAAATGACATAGTGCTTATTGTTTAGAGCCTGTTGATAACTAGTTAAACTCCATGGAGTTAAATTAACTTGTTGATCAATAGTTGCTAGGTTAATTAAATCCTGAGGATCGTTAACTAGTTGGCAGATTAAGCTCATTTATTGGCATCCCGAGCATTTTTTTGTTCGGTTAAATTTAGCGCAACTTTATTGCGTAAATATAATAAATCTGCTTCAAATAACGGACAACTTGGTAATTGTTGCTGTTTAACTAAATTAAGCATATTTTGCGTGGTTGGATAATCATAATTTTGATAATTAAAATTATTAAGACTGGGATCTAGTTGTGCTTGATAAACTTCAAAACCATTACCCACAATCAGGCTATTTTCAGGATTAATTGATTTAGCCTCTGCTAAAATTTGCATTAATTCTTGAGGATTAATTAAACATGGTGGAATAAGGTAATTTAAGCTAGTTTGATTAAATACTGCTAAATAAATTTGCCCTAAACGTGCATCTAGAGTTACAATTAAATTTTGTGCTTTAGTTTGAGGCTCAAGGTAGAGAAAAAAGGTTGGAATTGGAACTAATGTAATCTTTTTGGCATAGGCTAAGCCTAATGCTACACTTAAACCAATACGTAAACCAGTGAATGAGCCTGGTCCTTGATTATAGGCAATATAATCGAGTTGATCTAAATCAAGATCTGAGCGATGCAATAGTTGTTCAATTTGTGGCAAAATATAAGT
>JBDLTW010000221.1:0-2520 GCA_039805605.1 Pseudomonadota bacterium | reverse complement strand
CAAAGCTTTTGCGGATACGTTTTTTTTCGGTGTAAGTATAATTAGATTTTTGCTTTTGCATGAATACCCCGTTGTTATAGAGAAACCATATTCAGAAACGGCTTATAAACTGGGTTGATTTGGTGATTGGCCTCTACCAATCGCTGGCTGACAGCATGAATATGCTCGACCAAATAACGCCTAATCCTCCATTGTATCATAATATTAACAAATTGTATACAATGAAAATTATTTGATAAATGTATGGTTTGTATGTAAGGGGATAAATATATTAATTAGCAAACTTTGCCATAATTTTTTGAAATAAAGGGATTTTATTAATAGCCTTTAAAGAAAAACTAATTAGCCATTTGCCCAAACTAGAATTATTGATATTATAAATCGCATGCGTAACTCCAGCTATTTTATACATATCAATTAAGCGTCTGGCTTCGTATTTTTGTAGTCGAGATTTTAACTGCACTATATTGCAATTATTATCCAAAGTATTTAATAAATCAGCAACATCTCGCAAACCCAAATTTAAACCTTGCCCAGCTAAAGGGTGCACCCTATGAGCTGCATCACCCATTAACACAATATGATTATGAATAATTTTTTTTGCTAGTTTTAGTTGCAATTGTACTTTTTTATATGCTGAATTATCATAATCTAAAATTTTTGATATACCTAATTTAGCCAATAAATCACAATTCGCATGTAAACTTGATAACAAATCTGATGTTTTATCATCTGGATTATGTACACTCCAAATTAATGCATACTGATTTGAGTTATCATCTGCATATTTTGGCATTGGCAATAAAGCTAAAATATTGCCTTTATCAAAGAATTGATAAGCATTTCCATAGTGAGGATTATTAGATTGCAAAACAGAGGTAATGGCATAATGATTATATAAAGACTCTATATAATTCGGATTAATACTATGATTAAATGCATTTGCATCAATTTGCGTACAAATCAAATTATCTACACTTATCATATTTAAACTATGCAATGAACTTGCATTTATATATGATTCATAAGTGATATGCTGCTTTGGTTTACCATCAAAATTATCAATGTAATCAACTTTAGCTATTTTACCCTCTATTTTTTTTAATAATGGCATAAAACTAAGTGCAATATCCAAGATATTATCTAAATCTTTAGTTGAAATAATGTAAGCTAGCTCATTTTGTAAAGCATTATAGGCATTTAATTCCAAATCAATATTGGTAGAATTACCCAAATTCATGGATAATACTTCTTGTACATGATTTTCTGGAAGTAAATTCCATAAATTTAATTTAGTTAAAAGCTCAACACTACTTTTTGATAATGCAATCGGACGATTAACGGGGGAGTAAGCATTTGCTATCCATGTGATTTCATGTTTAGTATTTTGTAGTAAACCAAGCAAAAGAGTTTTTGCTACAATTGAATTACCATAAACAGCAATATGCATAATATATTTCTTTAGTTTAGTATATAGCTAAGGCATAATAAATTGGCAATATTTGTTGTCCTAAAAATTACTCCTAGATGTACTATTTGTTCTATCTTCGTCGTAATTTTAGCGTCCGCCTCTATGATACGAAGCGTGAGCTTGCGAACAAAATATTCTACCCTAGCTATTAATTATTCAGTAATATTCTTCTCTTTTAATAAAGCTTGCAATTCGCCAGATTGATACATTTCATACATAATATCTGAACCACCAACAAACTCGCCTTTTATGTAAAGCTGTGGAATAGTTGGCCAATTTGAATATTGTTTAATTCCTTCTCTAATTTCTGGGTCTTCCAGTACATTAATATCTACAAAACTAACGCCACAAGCTTTTAATACTTGAATTGCACGCCCTGAAAATCCACATTGAGGAAAACTCTTATTGCCCTTCATGAAAAGAACTATATCATTATTCTTTACTACATCATCAATTTGTTGATTAATTGTCATATTATTCCTTTATTTTTATAATATATAACGTGATAAATCTTGGTTTTGTGCTAAATCTTTTAGATATAAATCAATTTCTTCAACACCAATACAAACATCTTTATTCGCTAAATTTGGTGCATCAAAAGAAATTTTCTCTAGTAATTTTTCCATTACAGTATATAGACGCCTTGCACCTATATTTTCAATACTTTCATTTACTGAATGTGATATTTCTGCGATTTTTTGTATTGAATCATCTGAAAAAGTTAAGGTTATGCCTTCAGTTAAAAGCAAAGCTTTATATTGCTTAATTAAGCTTGAGTCTGGCTCAGTTAGTATTGCTTTGAAATCATCAATTGATAATGAATTTAATTCAACACGAATTGGAAAACGACCTTGTAATTCAGGTATTAAATCCGATGGTTTAGATAAATGAAAAGCACCTGAAGCAATAAATAAAATATGATTTGTATTAACCATTCCATATTTAGTTGTTACTGTCGTACCTTCAACTAATGGCAGTAAATCTCTTTGTACGCCTTGCCTAGAAACCTCCCCGCCATTATTATTCCTAGTGGCAATTTTATCTATTTC
>JBDLTW010000220.1:0-8369 GCA_039805605.1 Pseudomonadota bacterium | reverse complement strand
CTTCTTCTTAGCGTCATAACTACAATAGGCTAAATATGGTTTAAAATCAAAAGATAAATCTAATTTAAATAATTTTATAACTAAATTATTTAGCATTATAGTTACTTTTATTAAACGCCTGAATAAGCATTAAATCCACCATCAACGGGAATAACTGCACCATTAACAAAACCAGAAGAATCAGGATTGGCTAACCATAATAGAGTACCAATTAATTCTTCTGCTTTACCTAAGCGTCGCATTGGCGTATGTTCAATAATTTTTTGCGCACGTTCACTCCATTCTCCATTTTCTCGCTTAAGAAGTGAATAATTTTGTGTAGTTAGAAAAAACCCTGGAGCAATAGCATTTACCCTAATTTGACTAGGAGCAAGATGTATGGCAAGCCATTGAGTAAAATTATTCAGAGCAGCTTTGGCGGCACTGTAAGCAGGAATTTTAGTTAAAGGGCTAAAACCACTCATTGATGAGATATTAATAATACTAGCATGTTGTTTACCTAACATCTGCTCGGCAAAAACTTGAGAGCTTAATAAACTACCCATAAAATTAAGTTGAAATACAAAATCAATTCCCGCTAAATCAAGATCAAAAAAATCTGTTAGCGGAGAATCACTTAATTCTTTTGAATTAGCTAAACAGGTTTCAGAGCTAGTTGTACCAAGTGGATGGTTACCTCCTGCACCATTAATTAATAAATCGCAACTACCTAATTGTTGTATAATCAAATTAGCGGCTTGAATTAATTCATCTTTATTGGTTACATTAGCTTTAAATGCTTGAGCAATACCTCCATCATGAGTAATTTCATCAACAACTAATTGCGCTTTGCTCATATTATTGCCAATTATAGCTATTTTATACCCTTGTTTAGCTAAGGCAAGACAAAACACTCGTCCTAATACACCGCTACCACCAGTAACTACTGCAACTTTATTTAGCATGATTTTAGCTCCTTTATCATCTTAATTTAATTTTACTACATAGTTTTTTAATTACTTAAACCTAGACTACGAATTGCTAGTTCCATACCTTTGAGCTCAGCAATTCCTTTCATTCTACCAATACATGAATAACCAGGATTAGTTTGTTTACGTAAATCATCTAACATTTGATGACCATGATCAGGGCGAATAATGATTTCTTTGTCTAATCTAGTTTCTAGTTGTAAAATTGTTTGCACCAGATATGCTAAGTTAGTACTTCCTGCGATATGTTCATCTTCATAAAAACTGCCATTAGCTTCTCGTTTAACGCTCCGCAAATGTACAAATGGAATTCGATCACCCCATAATTGTAAAAATAGAGCTAAGTCATTATCCGCACGAGCACCTAAGGAACCAGCACAAATATTTAAGCCACAACTTGAATAGTTTCCAAATTTATCAATCAATAATTGCAAATCTTGTTGTGTACTAACAATTCTAGGTAAGCCGAATAATTGTCGTGGTGGATCATCTGGATGAATAGCCAAGCAAATACCTAATTCCTCAGCTACTGGTAAAACTTCGGCTAGAAAAGCAAATAAATTATTGCGTAGCTGATTTGCATCAATATGTTGATATTCAGCTAAGGCATGGCGAAATTGTTCCAAACTAAAACTTTCTTCAGCACCTGGTAAACCAGCAATAATATTTTTAGTTAAACGTTGTTGTTGTTCGATGCTTAATTGGTCGGCAATTTGTTTAGCTATGGCTAATTCTTGAGTAGAATAATCATTACGAGCATGAGGTCGTTGTAAGATAAATACATCAAAAGCAATATACTCATAGTAATCAAAGCGCAAGGCTTTTACTCCATTGGGTAGCGTATAAGCTAAATCAGTACGTGTCCAGTCAATTATCGGCATGAAATTATAAATTACTGTTTTAATTCCACAACTAGCCAAATTACGTAAAGTTTGTTGATAATTATGAATATAGTGTGAGAAATTACCCTGACGTTTTTTTATATCTTCATGAACTGGAACACTTTCCACTATGCTCCAGCATAAATTACTTGCTTGATTATTCTCTTGGTCCCATGCAATTTGCTGTTGTCGTAGCTTAATTTCTTCACTACTCCAAACTTCACCATTAGGAATATGATGTAAAGCTGAAACTATATCCGTAGCCCCCGTTTGTCGAATTTCACTAATGGTGATTGGATCTTTAGGGCCGAACCATCGCCAACTATAACGCATATTAATTCCTTTGCTTATTAATTATTTTTTCCATGTATCTTTTAAGCCTACGGTTTTATTAAAAATTAATTTACCTTGACTTGGGTTGTGATCATAGCGATCACTAACAAAATAACCTAAACGCTCAAATTGAAAATTAGCTTCAGCTGGAGCATTAATTATACTTGGTTCAATATAACCTTGAATTATTTGCAATGAGTTAGGATTAATAAATTCTTTAAAATCATGACCTGCAATATTATCAGGATGTAATTCAGTAAATAAATGATCATATAAACGAACTTCTGCTACTATTGATTTAGTTACACTAACCCAATGAATAACGCCTTTTACTTTACGTCCTTCTGGATTTTTACCTAAGGTATTGTGATCAATTGAGCAATGCAATTCAATAATTTCACCTTGATCATTTTTGATAATTTGTTCACATTTGATTACATAACTATGACGTAATCTTACTTCTCCACCAATAGTTAAGCGTTGAAAGCCCTTTTCTGGTGTTTCTTGAAAATCATCAGCTTCAATGTAAATTTCTGCACTTAGTTCACAATAGCGTTTACCAAATTCAGCATGTTGTGGATGAAAATCAGCTTCACGTGATCCACTGATACCATCTTCAAAATTAATTAATTTTACTTTAAGTGGTTTTAATACTGCCATTACTCGTGGTGCATTATTCTCTAGTTCTTCACGAATAGCTGTTTCCAAAAATGCCATATCTACATGATTAGGTGATTTTGAAATGCCACAGCGTTTTGCAAATAGGCGAATTCCTGCTGGGGTATAACCACGTCGACGCATTCCCGAAATAGTTGGCATCCGCGGATCATCCCAACCAGAAACAATTCCTTCCGTTACTAATTGATTTAATTTACGTTTACTGGTAACAGTATAACCTAATTCTAAACGTGAGAATTCAATTTGTCGTGGTCGAGCTGGTAATAAATTAGCACTATACAACTTATCTACAACCCAATCATATAGTGGTCGATGATCTTCAAATTCTAATGAGCAACATGAGTGAGTAATCGCTTCTAGTGCATCAGAAATACAATGAGTATAATCATACATTGGATAAATTACCCAGCTATCGCCAGTACGAATATGATGGGCACGTTTAATCCGATAAATAACGGGATCACGTAAATTCATATTTGGTGAGCTCATATCTATTTTGAGACGTAATACTTTACTAGCATCGGCAAATTCACCCGCACGCATTTTTCGAAATAATTCGAGATTTTCATTAATACTTCGTTCACGATAAGGACTATTTTTACCTGCTTCAGTTAAACTGCCACGGTATTCGCGGATTTGCTCTGCTGTTAAATCATCAACATAAGCTAAACCATGTTCAATAAACCATTCAGCAAATAGATATAATTGCTCAAAATAATTTGAGGCATATTTAGCTTCACCATTCCAGCTAAAACCTAACCATTGAATATCTTCTTGAATTGAATTAACGTATTCTTGATTTTCTTTTTCAGGATTAGTATCATCAAAACGCAAATTACATAAACCATGATAATCTTCAGCAATACCAAAATTATGGCAAATTGCTTTAGCATGACCAACATGTAAATAACCATTTGGCTCGGGTGGAAAACGAGTAATAATTTGTTGATGTTTAGCTGTTTTCAAATCTTCTTCAATAATGCTTCGAATAAAATTACTAGCAATTGGAGTAGTCTCTATTGTATTATTCATTGTTATTTTTCCTTCTATTAAATTAATTTGCCAAGTATAAAATCATCAATTAAGCAATTGGCAATTGACATTTTACTTGATGGGCGACCGGGTAATTGATCTGCACTAAAAAAACCTGCTTGACACAACTCCGTTTGATCAATTTTAATTTCACCACCTGCATATTCTGCCACAAAACCAATCATTAAAGAATTAGGAAATGGCCATGATTGAGAGGCATAATAACGAATATTTTTTACGCTAATGCCAACTTCTTCATAAACTTCGCGAGATACGGTTTGTTCTAGACTTTCGCCTACTTCACAATATCCAGCTAAAACACTCCATACTTGTGGTGCAAAATTTACCCCTTGTGCCATTAATAACTGTTGATCTTTGATTACTGCAACAATCATTGCTGGGGCAATTTGTGGGTAAATTTCACGTTGGCAGGATTGACAACTTAAGTATTTAGCTTGTGGTGTTGCTAATTGTGTTTTAGTTGCGCATTGGGTGCAAAATTGATTAGTTTGCTGGTAATAAAGCCATTGTTGTGCTGTCGTTATAATACTGGTTAATTCATCACCAACTAATTCAAATGCTTGGCGTAAGTTAATTAATTGCAATTCTTTAGTTAAATCTTGATCATCGGTTAAACTTGCCAAATGATATTCTTCATATGGTTGTAACAAACTGCTTTGATAATTAATTGAGTCTAGTTCGGCTAATTGTGGTAAACAAAACTGCTTATCCCGAGCAACCATGACTATGCTTTGCTTATGAAAAATCAAAAATATTTGTTGCATAACTTAATTTTCCATTATTGGCGCAATAAATCATTAATTGATGTTTTACTACGGGTTTTAGCATCAACACGTTTAACAATAATTGCAGCATAGGTTGAATAGCTACCATCTGGACTAGGTAAATTACCTGGCACAACTACTGAATAAGCAGGAACACGACCATAATAAATTTCCCCTGTAGCTCGATCATAAATCCGAGTTGATTGCCCAATAAATACACCCATACTTAATACACTACCTTCTTCGATAATTACTCCTTCAACTACTTCAGAACGTGCACCAATAAAACAATTATCTTCAATGATGGTTGGATTAGCTTGTAATGGCTCTAAAACGCCACCAATGCCAACGCCACCTGATAGGTGTACATTGACACCAATTTGTGCACAAGATCCAACTGTAGCCCATGTATCAACCATAGTACCAGCACCAATGTAAGCACCAATGTTAACAAAACTTGGCATTAAAATCACATTATTAGCTAAATAAGCTCCTTGTCTAACGACTGCGCCCGGAACTACTCTTATTCCTTGTTGAGCAAAATTATCTTGGTCATGCTGGGCAAATTTTAATGGAACTTTATCATAAAATTTTTGTTCACCAGATTGAATTAGTTGATTATTATTTAAACGAAATGATAATAATACTGCTTTTTTAACCCATTGATTAACAATCCAAACGCCATTAATTTTTTCAGCAACGCGGAGTTTTCCCTGATCTAGCTCATCAAGTACTTGATTAACTGTAGTCCGCAATTGTGTATCTGTAGTATCTAAATTAGCTAAATTAGCAAAAAAGTTTTCAATGATAAATTGTAATTGATCCATTAGTAGCTCCTAAAATATTATTTAATCCCTAATTATACTAGAAACTTGACCAATTAGGCTAATTAAGCAGATTAAGTAATTTATTTTAGTTAGTTTTTTTACTGATTTATTTTAAAAAATATAGGCAAAAATTATGATGAAATTAAATAATTTTTCTAAACTAAATCAATAAGCAATAAAAAAAAAATAATTTTTTATTGCATAAATCTCTAAATTAAGGTAAAATAACGGCAAATGTATAATCGTTTTACATTTGTATTAATAAATTGATAACGATACTTTATATAAATTGTTGTATTACTTTTAAGGAAACTTATATATGAAAAAATTATTAGCTGTATTAATCGCTGGTGCTTTCGCTACTTCTGCTTTCGCTGCTGAAGCTTCTGCTCCTGTTAAAGCTGAAAAACCTGCTGCTTCTAAAGCACACAAAAAAGCTCACAAAGCTCACAAAGCTCACAAAGCACACAAAAAAGCTTCTGAAGAAAAAGCTGAAGCTTCTAAATAATTATCCGCATCGTTGTCGGTGCTTTAATTATCAAGCCGAGAGTTATTCCTCTCGGTTTTTATATTGTTTATTTCTTAGCTAGGAAAAGTCCTAATTATTCTATATCGGTTGATAAAATGCAAAAATTTCCAATGACTCAAACTGGAGCCAAACAACTTCAAGATGAATTAACACGCTTAAAAAGTGTCGAACGCCCAAGTGTAATTCAGGCAATTGCTGAAGCACGTAGCCATGGCGATATTTCTGAGAATGCTGAATATGATGCAGCTAAAGAAAAACAAGCCTTTATAGAAGGTCGAATTGCTGAAATTGAAAGTAGATTATCTCATGCGCAAATTATTGATTTAACTAATGTTGATAGTAAAGGTAAAATTGTTTTTGGCGCAACTATTCATCTATTAGATTTAGAAAGTGATGAAGAAATTTGTTATCAAATCGTTGGTGATGATGAAGCTGATGTTAAACTACGTAAAATTTCCGTAAATACTCCCGTAGCACGTAGTTTGATTGGTAAACAAAAAGATGATGTGGTTGAGGTCAAAGTTCCCAATGGAATTAAAGAGTATCAAATATTAGATGTTTTATTTGTTTAATTATTCAAAATAAAAAATGCTAAGGTCTACTACTTGAAGTTCTGTAGTTCTTGCAGTAGCACAAATGTTTTTTATTGCTTCCATTTCAATTGATTTATCATTAACTGGACTTGTTGGTTATCGCCTAACAACTAATAAATTACTAGCAACTTTACCATATTCCTTTATTGTTCTAGGAACGGCTATCTGTACAATTCCTGCATCATTATTTATGCAGAAATATGGTAGAAAGCTGGTTTTTTTGTTTGGAACTTGTTGTGCATTAATTAGCGGTATTTCACGATTGCTATTTATCAAGATAATTTATGGCTGTTTTGTTGTGGAACATTTTTAATTGGTATCTATCAAGCAATTGCCCAATATTATCGATTAGCTAGTGCAGATGAAGCCATAATATCGCAAAAAGGTATTGCTATTGCCATAGTCTTAAGTGGTGGTGTTTTGGCTACTTTATTTGGTCCAATTATTGCTCAATACAGTAAAAGTCTATTGCCTGTATTATTTGCAGGATCTTATTTAATTATTAGTTTTCTTGCCTTGTGTTCATTTTTGGGGGGTATTTTTATTTTATCGTAATTATCAATTGCCAATAACAAATTGTAAGGTTGCTGACCAATTAAATCGCAAATTAATCAAGATCATAAGATAAGCTATATTACTCTGCGGTTATTATTAATGCTACGGCATATTTTGTCATGATGTTATTAATGATAGTTACTCCTTTGGCAATGTACAAATGCATTATCAGGTTAAGCAAAGTATTGGTGTGGTTATTCAATGGCATATGCTGGGAATGTATGCACCAACATTATGCGCAATTGTCTTGATTAAACGTTATGGGGTACAACGATTAACTTTACCGAATTAGCTTATCTGCTTTACTTGTTTTGGGAATTGGTTGGAGTTTTATGTATATTGGTGGCAGTACTTTATTAAGTTCAACATATAGTAATTATGAAAAGAGTAAAGCGCAATCACTGAGTAAGTTTGTTACTTTTTCTTGTTCTGGATTAGCTGCATTATTATCTGGGATACTATTAGACAAAATGGGGTGGGTTAATATTAATATAGTTTGTCTTTTATTTTAGTATTACCATTATTTCTTGTTATGAAGTTGAAACTAAAGAATAATAATTTAGCTGAAAGAGCATAATTATGTTATGTCAAACCACTTGAACATGTTTATAATTTTTTCACTATAAAAGCCAATGCTATCATTTGTGAACTAGTATTTAATTTTCTTTCACAGTTCTTACATAATCTACGGAATTTTTCAAGGCAACTAAATGTACGCTCTACAAGCAATTGCTTTGGTAATACTGTAAATTTATCTAATTCATTTCTTTTGACAAGCTCTACTGTAGAGCTAATTATTTCATAAGTTGCCAATGCAAACTTGCTACCCGTATAACCACAATCACCAACATTTTATATACACTAGCTTTATTAAACATCAAAAATGCGAGCTCGATCTGTAATATTTGCTGTAGTTTTGTCATTGACATCCTCCCCGCCCTAAAGGGCGAGGATTCCTAGTTCAACGTTCCATATCTAGTTGATTGTATTACTACATTCAACCCCAATAGAGGAAACTCCCTAGGCGTTAATTCCGGCTAGTCCAGCGGTATGTATATTTATGGTTGCATTTATATCACGGTCATGTGGTGAACCGCAATCACAAGTCCATTTTCTAATATGTAACGGTTTTTTACCTGTTACAACTCCACAGTTAGAGCAAATCTGACTGCTTGGATACCAAGGTGA
>JBDLTW010000219.1:0-2835 GCA_039805605.1 Pseudomonadota bacterium | reverse complement strand
AATATCCACATATTCAAGTTGGCGATCTTGTAAAAGTTGAAATCATTGCTAGTCAAGATTATGATTTATACGCTAAGCCAATTGCCTAAATTGTTTTGCTCACGCTAACAAATATGCTATTCTTTATTAACTAAAAGATTGACATCCTCCTTGGATGTCAACAACCAAACATAATACGACTACCAATAATAATAAAAATAAATCCTACAATATAGTTAAGTAACTGCTCACGGCGTAAATATGCATCTTGGATTTTTGAATGACTAAAAATAATACTAACCAAGCCAAACCAGATCATCGCCATTACACCTTGACCAATTACAATAGACGCATTAGTTGCTAAACTTGGTTTTTGTTGCTCAACATAAGTTAAAATTGCAGTAACTAAAGAGTATAATTTAGGATTAAATAGATTAGTTAATAAACCATTGCAATAATAATTCCAATTACTTAATTGGCGTGAATTACCTTCAGCATCAATATGGTGATGTTGCTGTTTACTTCTAAGCGTAATAAATCCAATGTAAATTAAATAACTACCACAAATTATACTCAGTATTTTTTGAACTAATGGATATTTGAATAAAAATTCTAAACCAATAATTACTACAGAAAAAGATACCAAACATCCAGAAGCAATTCCTAATGCGGCTAATATTCCTGCTTTACGCCCAAAATTCAAAGAATTACGCAATACCATAACAAAATCAGGACCGGGAGAAATTAAAGCAATTAGCAAAATTAATGAAGTTTTGCTAACTAAGGCCATGTCTAACATCTAAATTATCCTTTCTGAGCAAATTGTCGTACTACTTGTTGATTAAATAAATAACGAAATAATATACCTGCAACAAATAAAGTAATTGCACCAACCAAAATAGGTAAACGAGCATGGTGACTGGCAATATAACCAGCTAAAATAGCTGGAATAGCTTGGGCTAAAGCATTTGCACTTGAACTAATCCCCATTGCCTCACCACGAATATTTTCAGGGCTAACACGAGTAATTAAAGCACTAGAAAAAGCCATGGTTAATGAATTACAGGTTGCCATAATCGGCGGTAAACAATAAATTAGTTGTGGATGAGTAATCGGAATGCAATAATAACCAATTAAACACAAAGCTGTACCAAATAAAGAATAATAAAGTATTTTGTAATCTGCTACTTTACCAGATAAGCGACGTACCAAAATACCTTGAGCTAAAACTACCATAATCCCAATATAAGCAAAAAAATTACCAATTTGACCTTGAGTAAAATTAAATTGTTCAGCTAGTACAACCGCCCAAAAAGTGGTATAAAATGTAAATCCCATATTAAATAAAAACGTTGCTGGAATAATATTACGTAAGCCGGGAATAGAAAAAGCACGTACCATATTATGAAGGGGACGAGCAAAATCAATAGCTTGTAAATTAACTTTAGTTAAAGTTTCAGGTAAACGAATAAAAACCAACAGAGCATTAATTAAAGAAAGAATAGCGGCAAACCAAAATGGAGTAGACGTATTAAACCAACTAACTAAACTGCTATCTGATAATTTACCACCAATAAATGGACCCAAGATAAAACCTAAACCAAATGCCATACCAATTAAACCGAAATTTTTAGCCCGATTTGCAGGTGTACTAATGTCACCGATTACCGCTTGAGCAACTGATATATTGCCACCTGAAGCACCATCAAGAATTCGTGAGATAAACATTAAAGGTATATTTTTACTCATAATACCAATAGCAAATAAAACATAAGAAATTGATGTGCCAAAGATTGAGATAGTTAAGACTTTTTTACGACCTATGCGATCAGCTAGTTGCCCTAAAATTGGTGCACAAAAAAATTGAGCCAATGGAAAACACGTCATCAACCAACCAAGTAAAATAAACCCTTCGCCACTGCTCCATGAAGCAGGAATAATTCGATAAATCGAATGTGGAATAATTAATAAAGGAAAAATTGGAATTAGAATGCCAACTCCTAACATATCAATTAAAATAGTTGTAAAAATAATCCACAAAATACGCTGTGAACTGGTAGTTGTTTTCATGATATGTCTTTCAAAATATAACTCATACTAATAATATTTATCTCATACATTAAAGATCAAAATAATTTAACGACAAAATGGCACAAAATTAACAAATTTTATGCCATTGCGATATTATAACATATTGCCAGTGTCTTTATAATTAATCAACTTTAAAATTAAGTTATACAAATGATATAAATAATTATAATCAAAGAAATGTAATTGTTAATGTATTGCATTAATTAACTTACTCTTGACTCTGAATGCTTTTAATTAAATATTTAAAACCTATAGTAGGAAAATATTGATTTACTCAGTTAGTTTTAAGCATTTTGTTCTGATTAATTATTGTTGATTATAGTTACTTTATTTGTGGTTTTAGTATAAATTATATTTAAATAATTAACTAAATATAAAATTAAAAATTTTTGTGGTAAAATATTTATATGTTAACAATACAAAATTCATCTCGTATTTTATGGATTGTTTTTACAACAATTTTGATTGATATGCTTGGAGTTGGCATTCTAATTCCAATTTTTCTATTATTAATTACTCCCCTTCAGGGGGAGGATATAAGGCGTTAAACTAGCGTAGCTTGTTGCGAGTAATGCTATGTAATAAATCAGCTTGAATTTTGTAAATCAATTATAGTATAATAACTCTATCATGAAAAACAAAGTCTATAAATACAGAATATATCCTACAGCGGAACAAAAACAGCTATTAGCTCAAACATTTGGATGTGTTCGTGTGGTATGGAACAATCTACTTGATTGGCGTAATAAAGAATATTCTCTGAAT
>JBDLTW010000218.1:0-2614 GCA_039805605.1 Pseudomonadota bacterium | reverse complement strand
ATCAGATAAACCATTATTTATTGCACTAATCTTAAATTTATCGCTATGAATACCCAGAGACTTTTCAATCTGTTTATTTATTCTAGATATTTCACTTCTGATATTTTTGATATACCTAGATCTTTCTTTTGAACTAAGCTTAAATTCTCCATTTGGTTTCAATGCGTCTTTAGTTTTTAAATCATTAATTTCGTCGATTAACCCATCACTATAGTTATGAATTGCTTCAATCTCATCCTTTAACTTCCATAAATTTATAGAGTTGAGCAAACAACCAGCATTATTTTCCTTATAATATTTAACAATATAACTATATATCGCTAATCTAAAATTGGTCAACTTAATTTTAACTCCATCACATTCAATAGTGCTATTATCAGGATTTAATTTTAAGCTTGCGTTATTATTGTTTAATGCATCTTCAATTTCTTGTACTGCTTGATAAAATTTACCAGCTTTAATATTTTCATTTGAATAAGTATTGCGCAATCTTATAAAAGGAATTTCTGCCAAATCAACTTTTGCATCGTTAAAATTTACTATACTACCATCATGGCAGGTATATTGATAAGATTTTGGATAGTGAAATTGTGGAATTGTCTCAAATGGGCTATTTACTAATACATGCAATAGTTTGTCTTGTTCTCGACCGTATAAAGATAAAGTATAAGCAAGATAAAAACCCATGGTTTTTCTACCACCAGCCATTGATACATAAAGTTGATTATCATTATTCGTTAATTTATGCATTTCTTGACTCATATAATTGGCAAACTCCATATTATCGCCATTATTCCTTATATCACTAAGGTATTCACCTTTTACCATTGGGATTAAAATATTTTTTAATGGTAATGTTATTTTTATCTTTAAATCTTGAGCTAATTCGTTCAACACATTATTATTAATTAAATTAGTCTCAATTTTGTCCTTTCCTGTAGTGGTTGTAAACACAATTATTTCATCAGCTATCCATGCTGGTTGTTGTTTAGCTAAAGCATAGATTGTTTCACTAATAATAGCAGGTGAAATACCACTAACAAATACTAAAATTTTTTTCATATTTACTCCTCTTTAAAAACATATAATTTATTTTATATTGATACTCAATTTGCCAAAACCAAATGTAGTAGATTTGCCTAAATGCAAAAATTCACTTAAACGTAAAGCTAAAACTAAATCTTCTAAATTAGTTCCAATTATATCAAATTCTCCTACAATACCAAATAAATCCATCTCTTGCTGTTGTGAGCTTGAATATCGTGTGGTTTTAACCCAAGTTAATTGAAGGTTTTCTAAGACATAATTATTAATATTTTGATCTAATCTAGCTAAATTATATTTGGTTAAATAATTATGAGTTCGACGATCAAGAGCTTGAATAAATGCTTTAGCATTAAAATTACGTGGCCCTATTATAATTGATTGACCTTGTTCATTACGTCCTTGTAATCTTAATGGCGTTAATAATTTTATTTGAATAGTATTTATTTTATTTGTAGTGGCAGTAAGAGTTATTTCAGGTTGTGAAATAGCTAATAATGGTGCATCAAGTGTAGCATCATAAACTGTTTCTGTTGCGGTGGTAATCTTTAGTAGCTTAGCGGTTGCTCTGTGATTATGCAAACGAATACCATCATTAAAAATTTTTTCCCACACATAAATATATAATGCTAAATCTTTATAACTATCACCAAGTAAAACCATACTAAAACTAAATTGTTCACCTAAATTAATTTTATTATGTGGATATTCAATTGGTTCAATTATATAAGGGTGCTCTTGTTTGGTATGTTTATCATCTCCACTAGCTACAGTTTCATATAATTTACCATAACTACAGCGTTCAATTAATGGACATTTAACACAAGTAGTCTGCTTAGTAAAGCAAACTAATTTGCGTAATTGATTACCAAATTGCCCACGTAATAGTGAACCACTAAAAGCAGGAAATAATATATTAGTATCTGCTTGCCAAGTAAAAGTATAGCGTTGAATTGGAAATTGCATTATTTTACATCTAATAAAGTGAGTAATTTATTTTGTTTTTCTAGCAATGATAATTGACCACTAATAAATCCTGTTATATGCTTTATACCATATTGTTCAGCTTGAGATTTTAAATTATCACTAATAGCATAATTAGTTGCATAATATTTACCTGCAAATAAACCAAAATTTTTAGGATCAGTTAAAGTCTGTAGTTTAAACATATGCTCAAGCACATCTGAACTTGAATCTAAAGGTTCTGGTTTAATTGAAGTTTTGCACTCAATTATATGTAATTTATTATTATACACAAATATCACATCATAATCTTTAATAATATGCTTTGACTTTTCTAACTGTTCACCTTCGGGAAAATTATGACGATTAGCTAACTTTAGGCCAAAGCCAACTTGTCTATCTCCTAATTTTTGAAGCAATGTTATATAAATAAAAATTTCAAGCCATCGCCCAGTGATTAATACTCTTTGACTTTTTTCAGGTATATTGTATTCATTCATTAATGTTATATACTCATTATCAACAATTTGGCTATTATTTTGGTAAGATTTATGCAATTCTTTTAATTGATAATCATTGTAATAATGAACCAAATGATTGACAAATT
>JBDLTW010000217.1:0-4786 GCA_039805605.1 Pseudomonadota bacterium | reverse complement strand
GCAACGCCTAATTCATTAACACGATTATGTAAAATTACAATGTTTTGCTTAACGGCATCTTCTTTAATAGTTTTTAATTCATTGTCACTTATATTGGCAATAATCTGATTATCTTGTTGATTAAATTGCAATCCAGCTAAATCTTTGCGTAATTGGCTGATTACTTGACTGGCACTAGAGGCATCACGTAACTCAATTGCTATATTACCATTACGAATTTCTACCGCTCCGTAGCGAATTTGATTGGTGCGTAAGTCACGGCGAATTTCGCCAACGTATTTATTAAGCATTTTTTTTACCGCAGCATCCATATCTATTTCAAGTAAGAAATGTACCCCACCACGTAAATCTAAGCCTAAAAACATTGGACTAGCATTAATTGAACTCATCCAGTCGGGTGACGCTGAAATTAGATTTAAAGCAACAATATAGCTATCGCCTAAAGTTTGTTGAATAACATCACGAGCTTTTAATTGAATATCTGCCGAAGCAAATTTAAATTTTAAAGTTTTTCCATCAAACACTTCACCAATTGGCGACAATTTCGCTTGATTTAAACTAGTTGTCAATTTATTAATTGTATCACTATCAACTACTACTGATGAGCGACTGCCTGAAATTTGTACTGCAGGTACTTCACCATAAAAGTTAGGTAAAGTATAAACAAAACCAATTATTACTGCACAGATGATAATAAAATATTTCCATGCTGGAAATTTAGTCATTTTTCTTCCTCCACATTAGAGAAAAATTTTAATTACATAAGCTAAGCTAAAAAATAGTTAAAATTATGTAAGATAAACACTAACCAAGTTATAGTACGCTTGACCACAACTTGGTAACATAGATATAACGTGATCTAATTATTTATTAGTAGCTACGGGAGTAGTTTTATCCAGTTTACCAGCAATTGCGCTACGTTGAAATTTAGCTACTACGCCATCAGCAATTTTTAATTTTACATATTGTTGATCTAATTCAATAATGGTACCTAACAAACCACCATTGGTAATTACTTCACTACCTTTGTCTAACGAAGCTAACATTTGATTATGTAATTTCATTTTTTTCTGTTGTGGACGGATAAGTAAAAACCAGAATAAAGCAAAAATAACCACCATTGGTAAGAATTGCATTAAGTTACTCATCGGACCTGAAGCTACTGCGCTAGTTCCTTCTGCAAATGCTTGTGGAATTAATGACATAAAAATACTTTCTAAAAAATTATTATATATTAAATTGAGACTACCTTGTTCTATAGAACAAGGCAGGCGATGAAGCTAATTATTTAGCTAATGGTGGGGCTCTATTTGAGCCCTAAGATCGCATGAGATTGGTATTATAGCATAGCTAAGATAAGCAACGCAATATAAGCTAAAAGCTTAACTATATTTAGCCTAATCTTTTTTCGCTAATCTCATGGATACTTATTTAGACTAGTTTAGTTAATAGTCTGATTATTTTTGTTATTATGTTTGCGTTCCCAACAATCAACATATAGT
The DNA here is from genome assembly GCA_039805605.1 of Pseudomonadota bacterium. Classification (GTDB taxonomy): domain Bacteria; phylum Pseudomonadota; class Gammaproteobacteria; order Burkholderiales; family UBA11063; genus Aquella. Next base: position 3,284 of record JBDLTW010000217.1, on the reverse strand, counting down.
GCAGCCATAGTATTTGCCATAGCATTAGTTGCGCTACGTCCCATATCATTAAAGCTATCAATCGGTAATAAAATTAATACCCCAGCTTCTGGATAGCCAAAAGCGGCTAGTGTTGTCGCTACAATTACTAATGAAACACGTGGAACACCTGCAATCCCTTTTGAGGTTAGCATTAGCATTAACAGCATAGTAATTTCAGTACCTAGATCAATTTGATAACCATATAATTGAATAATAAAAATGGTTGCAAATGTACAGTTTAGCATAGATGCCGCTAAGTTAAATGAATAACCCATTGGAATGACAAATCCACTAATTTTTCTTGATACTCCAAATTTATCTAAACCACCTAGAATATTGGGTAAGGCAACTTCAGAAGATGAGGCAGCAAATGCGGTTCCATAAATAGGCAAAAATGCTTTAATTACTTGAATAGTTCGCTTGGTATCAATAATTAAGCCAACACCAATAAATCCTATCCAGATAATTGCCAAACCTAGGAAAAATTCAGCAGCATAAACAATGTATAGTGATAAAACACTAAGACCACTACCCATAATTATTTTAGTAATTGCTGAAAAAACTGCAAATGGTGCTAAATACATTATATAGCCAATTATCTTAAATAAAATTTGAGAAAACATATCAAAAAATTCAAATACAGGTGCAACTGATTCACCAATCGATATTCCTGCAACGCCGACAAACATGGCTAATACTACTACTTGAAGAATATGATTTTCAACAAATCCTTGTAGTGCCGATTGAGGAATAATTGATTCCATAAATGAACTCATGGTAACACCGCAATTAGTACAAATAGCATTAGCTGTTTGACTAATATCGGTATTAGTAGAACTAATTAGTGCCTTATGTAGTTCCACGCCAGGTTTGAAAAACTCAACTAACAGAACACCTAGAGATAATGAGGCAAAACCACCAATAGTAAATATTATCATTGATTTTAAAAATAAACGACCTAAAGATTTACTATCGCCCATTTTAGCTATTCCCGTAACTAAAGTAGTGAATACTAAAGGGGCAATGACCATTTTAATCAAGCGTAAAAATGATTGTGACATGACGTCTAATATATTAGATACTTTTGTGATAGTTTTAGGATTGCTAATTCCTATATGTGCACAATAACCAACAATAACTGCTAGAAATAAAGATAGTAGAATATATCTGCCTAGATTAGATTTTTCTGCTTTTACAACCATAGAAACTCCTTTACTTAATTTGATTTATGATATAATATACCCGCTATTATAACAGTATAGGATAATTTTTAGAAAAAAACAATCATGCAATGCACTATTAATTTATCTCTGCCAACTGAATTAAACTTGATTTGGCTACGTCGTAATTTACGGATTAATGATAATCAAGCTATATATTTAGCTTTAAAACATGGCGTTAGCTTAGCTTGTTATGTGTGGGATCAAGAATTATTAAATCAACAACATAATTTACGACAACAGTTATTTATTTATCAATCATTAGTTGAATTACGCCAAAATTTACGCAATTACGGTTCAGATTTATTAATTCTGTATGGCTCAACCGCTAGTTGTTTGATTGATTTATGTGGCAAATTTAAGATTAAAGCAATTTATTATAATCAAGAATATGATCCACAGCAACTAGCCAAAGATCAACTTCTTGAGTTGGAATTGATTAAGCATGGTAGCAATATTTATCGGCTAGATGATCAATTAATTTTTCCTACTAATGCTATTCGTAAAGCTGATAATTCAGCATATACTGTGTTTACGGCATATAAACGCGCATGGTTAAACCAATTTGAACGTACTAAATTGCTAACATATTCACTCGATAATTTAGTGAATAATTTTTATCAGACCATTCCATTTAGTGAAACTTTACCAACTGTAGCAAATATAACTAATCCATTTTATGGCGGTGAAAGTCATGCACAACATCGCTTGGGTGCATTTAGCACTCGATTAGATCACTATCATGAACAGCGTGATTACCCAAGTCTTAATTCAGGATCTGCTTTAGCTACTGATTTATGTTTTGGTACGATTTCTATTCGTCAATTGATACAACTAACTCTGTTATTACCTAGTCAAGGTAGTCAGATGTGGTTAAGTGAATTAGTTTGGCGAGAATTTTTTATGCAAATATTAGCTAATTTTCCACATGTAGTTGCTCAACCATTTCATTTACAGTATAATAACTTAACTTATCCTAATAATCCATTATATTGGCAGGCTTGGTGTAATGGGCAGACGGGGGTGCCAATTGTTGATGCGGGTATGCGTCAATTACAACAAACTGGTTTAATGCATAATCGTGTACGGATGATTTGCGCATCTTTTTTATGTAAAGATTTATTAATTGATTGGCGTTATGGTGAACGCTATTTTGCCCAACATTTATTAGATTATGAATTAAGTAGTAATAATGGTAACTGGCAATGGTGTGCTTCAACTGGTTGTGATGCGCAACCTTACTTTAGAATGTTTAATCCATATTTACAAGCACAAAAATTTGACCCTGATGCGGAGTATATTCGTCAATATGTACCAGAATTAGCACATTTAAGCGCAAATCAAATTCATAGTATAGACAAAAATCAGCTATGTTTAGAAAATTGTTCTTATCCCAAAGCAATTGTTAATCATCACCAACAAATTAAACTCGCTAAATTAATGTTTAGTCAAAAATAGCATTTTAAAAAGGAATAAATTTATGACGATTACCCAGCCTCAATTATTTGAATTAGCTGAAAAATATGCTACTCCACTGTATGTTTATGATTTGGCAATTATTGAACGTCAATTTAATAAATTAACCAGTGCATTTAGTCAATTAAATACTAAATTTTTTTATGCATGTAAGGCTCTAAGTAATATAAATATTTTGCGTTTTATGCGTAGTTTAGGAGCTAATTTAGATTGTGTAAGCATAAATGAAGTAACTTTAGGATTAAGTGCAGGATTTTTACCTGAACAAATTATTTTTACTCCTAATTGCGTAGATTTTAGTGAGATTGAACAAGCTAAGGCTTTAGGTGTTAATCTTAATATCGATAATATTTCAATATTAGAACAATTTGGTAATAAATATGCTGATAGTTATCCTGTTTGTATTCGGATAAATCCGCATATTATGGCAGGTGGCAATATGAAAATTTCTACAGGGCATATTGATAGTAAATTTGGAATTAGCATTCATCAATTACGCCATATTCAGCGAATTATTCAGAGTACTAATTTAAAAGTTACGGGATTACATATGCATACGGGTAGTGA
>JBDLTW010000216.1:0-3369 GCA_039805605.1 Pseudomonadota bacterium | reverse complement strand
TCATATACCAAATAATTGTATAAGGATTTTGTGGTGTACCTTGTTGTAGACCAGATGTATTTTTATCATTAATACAACAAGTTAAAGTGGATCAAACTAAAACACTAATTAATAGTTGAGTAATTAATTTTGTGGATATTTTCATTATTCTTTAACTCCACCAACAGTTAAACCCTGAATAAAAAAGCGTTGGAAAAATGGATATGCAAGTAAAATTGGTACAGTGGCTAAAATTACAATTGCCATACGTGCAGTTTCTGTTGGTAAATTTTTAATAATATCTACTGAAGATGCAGATAATGAGGTTGAATTTTGTGCAATAAAAGTCATGCTATTTTGAATATTCATTAACATAGCTTGAATAGGAGTTAAATCAGGTTGATCAACAAATAATAATGCATTATACCAATCACCCCAATAAGATAAGGCAGAAAATAAAGCAATTGTAGCTATTCCAGGTAATGATAAAGGTAGCACAATTCTAATTAAAATTATAAACTCATTGGCTCCATCAATTCTGGCTGCTTCGACTAAAGATCTAATCGCTGAACTTTTAAAATAAGTCCGCATAATTAAAATAAAAAATGAATTTAAAGCTAATGGAATAATTAAACCAGACAAAGAGTTATAAAAATGTAATACCTGTACAGAAATCATAAAAAATGGTACTAATCCACCAGAAAACAACATTGGGAAAACTGCAATCCATGTAAACAAACGTTTGAACTTAAAATCATCACGTGAAATAGCATAAGCGTAAGTAACCGTCAAGAATACCGATAATAAAGTACCTAATATAGTAACAACAACTGTAATCCAATATGACTGAAGAATTTGATGACCTACTTTAAATAAATAATGATAAGCGCCAAAATCTAATGATGATGGTATCATCCGATAACCATTGGTTACAATTGAGTCTGGACTGGAGATCGAAATCATAAAAATAAAGATTAATGGGTAAATACAAATAAATGCCAAAGATCCAATAATTAAATTTAGCCAAAAATTAGCTAAATTAGAAATACTTAATACATCTCTTCCATGTTTTGTCATGATTATTTCTCCAGATTAAAACATTGAACTATCTTTATCTAATTTTTTTACTGTATTATTAACTACCAAGAGTAGAATAAAGCCAACAATTGACTGATATAATCCAGCTGCTGTATTCATCCCAATATCACCTGTTTGCATTAACCCACGAAATACGTAAGTATCAATTACATCCGTAACATCATATAAGGATCCTGAGTTGAGTGGCACTTGATAAAACAAGCCAAAATCGGCTGAGAAAATTCTCCCAATAGCCAATAAGGTCATAATGATAATTAAAGATTTTAAATGTGGCAATGTTACATAAAGAACTTGCTCCCATTTACTCGCACCATCAATTTCCGCAGCTTCATAGTATTGACGATCAATTCCAACGATAGCTGCTAAATAAACTACTGAAGAATAACCTATATTTTTCCACAAATTAACAAAAATTAAAATATATGGCCATACCGAAGATTTATCATACCATTGGATTGGTGCAAATCCCCAATTTTTTAATATGGAATTAACCATTCCTTTATCAACACTTAAAAAACTAAAGAGTAAATAACCAACCACCACCCAAGATAAAAAATAAGGTAAAAATAAAAAAGTTTGATATACTTTAGCTAGACCACGATTAAGTAGGCTACTTAAACCAATTGCTAAGGCAACTGAACCAATAGTACCAACTGCAATAAATGCCAAATTATATAATATGGTATTTCTGGTTATAATCCATGCATTTTGCGAAGAAAATAGAAACTTAAAATTATCTAAACCAACCCAAGGGCTATACCAAAAACTATTAAAAAAACCACCTTGAGAATAATGAAATTGTTTAAATGCTAATAAAATACCTGCCATGGGCAAATATTTAAGGAAAAAAAACCAAATAAATCCAGGCAAAACCAATAATAATAATGCCCAATCAGTAGCTTTTATTGATGTCTTTTTACGCATAATTTTCACCGATTGAATGTAAATTAATTTCTGAATCTAGAGCAAACCAGTGACAATGTTCTAACATAAATTGAATTGACACTAATGCTTTATTATGCAAATTAAAATCAGCATTTAAGCTATTTAAACGCGCAGTTAACATGCTACCATAAGAGCTTAAGTGTAAATAAGATTCATTACCCATTTGTTCAATTAAATCAATTATACCATTAATTGAATTGCTTAAATCTTGACGAGGAACAATATTTAAATGCTCTGGACGTACACCAAACCAAACTGTTTGATTAATATAAGGCTCTAATTGTTTAACCTTAGACATAGGCAATTCCATTTTTGTCGTATCTGGAAATTCCATTGCCAGTACATTGTTATGCTGAACAATTTTTACCTGAATAAAATTCATTGATGGTGAGCCAATAAATCCAGCTACAAATTTATTTGCAGGATAATGATAAACATTTAATGGGGTATCTACTTGCATAATTTGTCCTTTATTTAAGATACAAATTCTATCTCCCATCGTCATAGCTTCAACTTGATCATGAGTAACATAAATCATTGTGGCTGTTTGTCCTGATTCACTTAATTCACGATGTAACTGACTAATTCTTACGCGCATTGATACTCTTAACTTAGCGTCTAAGTTAGACAAAGGTTCATCAAACAAAAAAACTTCAGGTTTTCTTACAATAGCTCGACCAACAGCAACCCGTTGACGTTGTCCTCCTGATAGTTCTTTAGGTTTTTTATTTAAGTGCTCTGTAATTTCTAATTTTTCGGCAGCTTCTCGTACTCGTTGATCTATTTCTTGCTTATTTACTTTGGCTACTTTTAAACCAAAAGCCATATTTTCATAAACTGTCATATGTGGATATAACGCATAATTCTGAAATACCATCGCAATTCCACGATCTTTAGGTGGTAAATCATTAACTAATTTATCACCAATATAAATTTCACCACTAGAGATTTCTTCTAAACCTGCAATCATGCGTAAAGTAGTTGACTTAGCACATCCCGAAGGTCCAACAAAAACCATAAATTCGCCATTTTTTATTTCTAAATTAATTCCTTGCACTGCTTTAAATCCATTTGCGTATTCCTTACAAACTTGCTTTAAACAAACATTTGCCATATTTAACTCCATGAAAAATGTATAAATATTCAAATTTTCATATAAATACATTGTATAATTGATAATCATTTTATCGTTATTATTTATACCACTAAGGTATTAGTTATTATGTTTTATCCTAGGATTATATGAAAAAATAGCAAATTATGTACAATTAATTATAATGCAATGCACTATAAACCGTCTTAGGTAATTGATTTACTTGGTGACTTAAAGGTATGGTTTTATGGTTG
>JBDLTW010000215.1:0-6033 GCA_039805605.1 Pseudomonadota bacterium | reverse complement strand
ATATTTTATATTTGGATTATGATCGTAGCCATGGTGAATGGCACCACAATTATTTTGGTAATAATCATAATTTAGAGGGAATTGCATTTCTTAAACAATTAAACTTTGCGATTAAGCAACATTATAGTGGTGTACTCATGATTGCCGAAGAGTCATCAGCTTGGGCACAAATGACTACACCTGTTGAAAATGGTGGAATGGGATTTGATTTTAAGTGGAATATGGGGTGGATGAATGATAGTTTACGCTATATTGAAATGGATCCTATTTATCGTCGTTACCATCATAATCTAATCAATTTTGCGATGGTGTATAATTATTCAGAAAATTTTATTTTACCAATTTCACATGATGAAGTTGTGCATGGCAAAAAAGCATTAGTCGATAAAATGGCGGGAGATTTGTGGAATAAATACGCAGGATTGCGTTTGTTTATGACTTTTATGTTAACTCATCCTGGTAAAAAATTATTGTTTATGGGTAGTGAGTTTGCCCAATTTGTTGAATGGCGTGAAAGTGAGCAATTACAATGGCAAATTATTGATGAATATCTAATTCATAAGCAAATTAAAAATTGTATTAAAGAGTTAAATTTTATTTATCAGCAACATTCTCCATTGTGGGAGGCCGATCATTTGTTACAGGGTTTTAGATGGATTGATGCGGATAATAGTCAGCAAAGTATAGTTTCATTTGTGCGTTATAATCAAGATATGAGTGAGTTTTTAGTGATAATTTGTAATTTTACTAATGTAGTTTATTATGATTATCAGATTGGTGTTCCTGAAGCTGGTGAATATATTGAATTATTTAATAGTGATGATCTTGCCTATGGTGGATCAGGGCAAATAATGTCAACAACAATTAGCAGTATTGAACAGCCATTTAAGGATTATACTAATTCAGTTCGAATTAAAATTCCACCGATGGCGGCAATTATTTTACAGCGTATTAGTATCACTCAGTAAATTCAAAAGGATAAATAAAATATGTGGGCAAGAACCAGTCAAGGTAAATATTTACGCATTGAGGGTAGTTATAGTCTAAAAATTAGTCCAGAATCAAATAGCATTCGCTTACGAGCCAATTTTGAAAATTGCTTATATGCTTATGTAATTGGTGATTTTAATAATTGGCGTAAAGATGATAAATTTAAATTAGAATGGAAACCAGATCCTAATGATGGGCGTTTAAAATTAACTAAAGATTTCTTATTTATTGATGGTTTACATGATGGAGTTATTGAGTATACATTTTTAATTGTAACTAATGATGGCGATGATTTAGTCATTTCACAACGTGACGGTGTTCCTCAAAATTTATCCTTTAAGTGGAAAAAATTTATTGGTGGATTAGAAATCAAATCTTCTGAAGATGTAATTTGTCGTGGGATTGGTTTAGATTTAGCAGCAGTTAGATCTTCTATTCATGGTTGTAATGAAGTAGCTGATGTTGTTTGGATTGTTGAACCACATACTCATGGTATACATTTGCGTGGTGATCATTTAATTATTGATGAAAATTTAACTGATCTAACTGAGATAACGATTGAGGCACTTCATCAAGCGAGTGGTTTACGTGCTAAGCGCATTTATCAAGTTGTTGATAAATCGACTACCGAAGGAACTATAGTTCATTTTATCCGCTTAGCTAATGATTATACAGGTAATGATTTTATATGGAATTGTTGGCTTTATAATCAAGATGGTCAAGCAGGAGTAGAACATGACTTTACGGGAAATAGTGATTATGGTAAAACTTTACTAGTTAATCATGATTATTTAATTGCACGTAAAAAAACTTGGGGCGACAATTGGCGTAATGATTGGGCTCAGCAAACTAGCTCATTTAGCATACCTAAAAATGTACGTAATTGCTATATTATTGATGGCGACAGTAATTTATACACTGAACTTCATCAGGTTATTGTCAAAGTAAATCCAAGAATTGAATCTGCAATTATGGATGATGCCAGTAAAATTATGGCTTATTTATCTCATGAGCCATTAATTGGTACTGAATTTTATTTGTATATTAATTCAGAACGACAAACTACGGTTAACACCTTAATTAAAGATGAGAAGAAACAAGCAATTTTTACTAATTTGCCTGTAATTCAAGCTAATGATTTAGTTGAAATTCGTTCCAATACTACATTTACACCTTGTAGGGTATTAATGCGTAATTATCTAGACAATTTTAATTATATGGCTAATGATTTAGGTTTAAGTTTTGCCGAGGAAACATTACAATTAAAATTGTGGGCTCCTACCGCATCAAGGGTTGAATTATTACTGTATAAAAATTGGGACTGTCCTAATGATGTACCTCAACGAGTAGTAATGATGCATTATAGTACAGCTAGTGGAATTCACGAAATAAAATTGCTTCGTGAACATAATGAGGGTAAATATTATTTATATCGCTTGTATTTTGATGATATTAATCGCGATGGTGAACAGTTTACGCGAGTTACTTATGCTTATGATCCATATGCTCATGCAGTGGGGTTAAATTCAACTAAGGGGGCTTTAATTGATATTACTGCACCACATACCTATCCTAAAGAGTGGCAGAACATTAAAAGCCCATCATTTATGCATAAAGAAGATGCTATTATTTATGAAGCGCATGTTCGTGATTTTAGTATTGATCCAAATATTGGTATTGCACCATCATTACAAGGTAAATTTTTAGGTATTGTCGAAGATGGGAGCAGTTATACCATCAACGGAGTTAAGATTGCTACTGGACTGGCTAGTTTGTGTGAATTAGGTGTAACACATATTCATTTATTGCCAATTTTCAATTATGCATCAGTTGATGAAAGTCGTTTAGATGATCCATTAAATCGTAATTGGGGCTATGACCCACGTAATTATAATGTCCCAGAGGGTAGTTATTCACTTAACCCATATGATCCATTGCTACGAATTATTGAATTGAGAACGATGGTACATAAATTACATCAAGCTGGATTACGTGTGGTTATGGATATGGTGTATAACCATTTAGCGGAAACTTCTAATATGGATAATATCGTACCTAGTTATTATTTCCGTAGTGATAAATATGGTCATTATACCAACGGATCAGGTTGTGGTAATGAACTAGCCAGTGAACGTTCAATGGTGCGTAAATTCATTTTAGATTCAATAAGACATTGGATTATTCAATATAAAATTGATGGTTTACGCTTAGATCTTATGGAGCTAATGGATTTTGATACCATGCAAGAAATTGTAAAATTAGCTCATCAATTAGATCCAAGTATTTTAATTTATGGAGAACCATGGCGTGGTGGAGAAACAACTTTAACTAATGGTACTTATCGTGGTATGCAAAAAGGGCAAAAATTTGCTATTTTCAATGATAGTTTTCGTGATGCCTTAAGAGGTAATAACGATCCAAGTAAAGGTTTTATTAATGGAAATCCACATGAAGGTAAAATTTTATGGAGTGTGATCGAGGGGATTAAAGGTTCGACTAACTCTTTAACTACACTTGCTCATGAAACAATTAATTATGTCGATGCTCATGATAATTATACTTTATGGGATCAGCTAGAAAAGAGTCAAAATAATGCGCTCAAAGCAGGTGAATTTAGACAAAATATACCTAATAATCCACTAGAATCGAGTCTAGTGCGGCAAAATATTTTAGGTTTAGGTATTTTATTAACTTCGCAAGGTATTCCATTTTTTCAAGGTGGTGCTGAATTTTTGCGTACTAAACAAGGAGACCACAATAGTTATAAGAGCAATGATCAAATTAATGCTTTGCACTGGGCAGATAAAGCACAATTTTATCCAGTGTTTAATTATATAAAAGGTTTAATTGCATTACGTAAACAGCACCCAGCCTTTAGAATGTCTAGTGCTAGTGATATTCAACGCAATTTGCAAGTTGCGCCAGTAAATAATGATACCTCTGGAGTTATTTATGCGTGTTTAAATAATTTTGCTAATAATGATAGTTGGCAGACCATTTTAGTTATTTATAATGCTAGTTCAATTGATAATTATGATGTTAATGCTAGTGTACCATCTTCACCTAGTGGTACTTGGCATATTGTTGTAAATCATGAGTGCTCAGGAACTGAAACTTTATTAAGTGTAGCTAACGGTCAAATTCCGCCACTTAAATCATACTCAATGTTAGTTTTACATAGTTAAAATAGCAAACTTAAAAATAAAAAATCCCTAGCATCTGCTAGGGATTAATCATTAGATTATAAGCTATAATACATTTGCATTTCAATTGGATGAGTCGTCATGCGATATTTAGTTACTTCATGCATTTTTAGTGCAATATAACTATCAATCCATTCATTAGTAAATACTCCACCACGAGTTAAGAATTCACGGTCTTTACTTAAGTTGTCTAAAGCCATTTCTAAGCTTGAGCATACTTGAGGAATATCAGCCAATTGCTCTTCAGGTAAATCATATAAATTAATATCCATTGCTTTACCTGGATCAATTTTGTTGATAATACCATCAATACCAGCCATTAGCATAGCACTAAAAGCTAAGTATGGATTAGCCATTGGATCTGGGAAGCGAACTTCAATTCGTTTAGCTTTTTCACTTACCGTAAATGGAACACGAATTGATGCCGAACGATTACGAGATGAATAGGTCAAAATTACAGGTGCTTCAAATCCTGGTACTAAACGTTTATATGAATTAGTAGTTGGGTTGGTAATTGCATTTAATGCTTTAGCATGTTTGATAATTCCACCAATATAGTGTAATGCCGTTGGTGATAAATTTGCATAGTCAACACCAGCAAATAAATTTTTACCATCTTTCCATAATGATTGATGAACATGCATACCTGAACCATTATCACCAACAATCGGTTTAGGCATAAATGTAACTGTTTTACCATAACGATGAGCTACGTTTCGTACCACATATTTAAATGTTTGTGACCAATCAGCGCGTTCAATTAGGCTACTAAATTTAGTACCAATTTCACATTGTCCAGCAGTAGCAACTTCATGATGATGAACTTCTACAGGAATACCCAATTCTTCAAGAACTAAACAAACTGCAGATCGTAAATCTTGATGAGAATCTACAGGAGGAAGAGGGAAATATCCACCTTTTACACCTGGGCGATGTCCCATATTACCACCAGCTAATTCTTTGTCAGAACTCCAAGCCGCTTCTTCAGCATTAATTTTATAATGGCAACCGCTCATATCTGCACCAAAGGTTATAGAATCAAAAATAAAAAATTCAGGCTCTGGACCAAAATAAGCATTATCGGCTAAACCACTTGATTTAATAAAGTCTTGGGCACGTTTAGCAATACCGCGTGGGCAACGCTCGTAAGACTGCATAGTTGCAGGTTCAATTACATCACAAGTTACAAATAAAGTATTTTCATCAAAAAATGGATCAAACTTTATTGTATTCGCATCTGGGCGAAGTAACATATCTGAACATTCAATTCCTTTCCAACCTTCAATTGAAGACCCATCAAAAGGCTGACCAATAGTAAATAAATCCTCACTAACAGCTTTTGCGGGAATTGATACATGATGTTCCTTACCAATAATGTCACTAAATCTAAGGTCTAAGAACTTTATATCATGTTCTTTGATTAATTGTTCAATTTTGCTAAATTCGCTCATACAACGGTACCTTAAAAGAGATTAAAGGGTTATTATTATTTCCAACGCATTATTTTAACGTAAAATTGTGCTATGCACAAATATTTTTTAATCTGATTATTGTTTTATTCAAATTAACTGCGTATAATTGAATAACTTTATGGGGATTTGATTAAGCTAACAGCTTATTATATAAAGTGAATTTTAGTACTAATTAGTCATGGATTGGATAATTTTTTTAAGGAGATTTTTATTTTAAATAATTAACTTCTTTGCTACTTGGTTTTCATTGATTAGTTTGCTTGACAATTTATGCAAAAAATCTTTGCGACTATCTGATATTTTATTATGTAGTCGTGCAACTTTAAGCCGTGCTTCTTTTGCGTTATTACTTCCCTTAAGTTTTTTGC
>JBDLTW010000214.1:0-2783 GCA_039805605.1 Pseudomonadota bacterium | reverse complement strand
ATCTAAATAATAATCAGCCCATTTTCCTTGTACCACATCATATTGTCTAGTTAAAACAAAGTCATCACCGATAGTTGCCCGATTATTAATTTGATCATAAATTAACCAATCACCACTCATTGTTTGGCTTTCGGTGTAGGCAATTATATTGCCTTGAGCTATATGTGTTTGTTGATTTTGACCATTAACCTGATCTGCTTGAATTGATACAGTCTGTGATTCAATCAATGGAGGAGTTACATAATCTGGACCATTTTTTTCATACCAATCAAAATCTTCAGTAGTGCAAACCTTAGGTTGGCTACTATTGTCAACTAATTGATCTAAGCTATTTGTAGTTGTTCCATATCCTGTTTGATAAACCCCAAATACAGTTAATAATGTAATAAAGATCTTTTTTTTACGTCTCATAAATTTTATTTGTCCTCAATCACCGAGGTGAATTAATAAACTATATTGATACATGCAACTGTGCATTAATGCGGTGAATTTTAGCCTCAATCAGAAATTGCCCATATGATGGTCTAACACTTCCTTAGCTATAGCTCCAATTTGATGTATATTTTTTAATAAAAATAATACAATTAAAATAATCTATGCTAATTTTTGCCTTACATTACCAATGGCTAATCATCAGTTCATGAGATTTTTGGCAGTTAATTAGATAGTTTGATTACCTTGATAGCTAGGATATTGACAAAGTTTATTATCGATTGTTTATTAAAATTAATTCATCAATTACATCCACGATTTAAAGCCAAGCCATAACGCATCTATTATATTCAATAGGGTAGATGTAATTATTAGTAGATTACATACTCCACAAGCCTGTGTACAAAATTCAAGCTGGTTTATTAAATAGCCTTACTCGCAACAAGCTACGCTAGTTTAACGCCTTATATCCTCATATCCAGAGGTTTTGTGGCGTGATGGATAATATTCACACCAATACCATTGCTCTTTAAATGGCAATGGTTTACGGTATTTTTTGCTAATATTATTTTACTTGCTTTAAGCATGATGGCTATATTATACTATTAGCTTATGAAAAATACAACTAATGGCGAAAAATACCCAAATAGCTAAGCTAGCTTAACGCCGTTATCCTCCACATTAAGGGGGAAGTTTTACTGCGTATGGGATAAATATGATCAATCAAGTAAAACACAGGTATGATATAATTACGTAGTAGCATGATAGTTACATAAAATACTAGTTAACTTGGCAAAAAAATATTTCATTAAGCAGATAATCTGCTTGACTAAACTCTATTTAATATTACTGGAATTATAAATTTTATGCGCTTTATTTTTTATTTACTCACGATAATAACCTTGTTTAATCTATCTAGTTGTGCTAGTTGGTATGATCAACAGGTCGATCAACCAGCCAAATATCATCAACCACAAATCATTGAAAGTAGTTTTGCCGTGAATGGTCGTTTTATTATTCGCACCGCAGAAAAAAACTCATATGGTAACTTTTCTTGGCAACACCAAGTAAATTCAGATTTAATTGATTTAATTTCACCATTAGGTAATAGTGTTGCTCGTATTAGCGTTGAAAGCGGTTTTGGTAAGTTAATCTTAGAAAATGGTAAAACTTATTCAGGAACTGATTTAAGCCAAATTATGAATGAACAACTTGGCTTTAGCTTACCATTAAATTATTTACATTATTGGTTACAAGGTATTGCGTTGCCAAATTTACCAACTAGCTATACCCATTCTGGGTTTAATCAGCTAGGTTGGCAAATTGAATATTTAAGTTGGCAAGACAGTAATCATCCATATATTGTTCAACTTATCCATAATGGTTTACGTATCAAACTATTGGTTCAGTGGTCATAATTAATAATTTATTATAAATTGAGAAATTATATGTTACAGAATTATTTACGGTTAATTCGCTTTGATAAACCGATTGGAACGTTACTTTTACTGTGGCCAACATTATGTGGATTGTGGTTAGCTTATCGAGGAATTCCACCTTTAAAAATTCTATTAACTTTTAGCTTAGGTGTGTTTTTAACTCGTAGCGCTGGTTGTGCGATTAATGATTATGCCGATGCGGAATTTGATGGTTTAGTTGCTCGTACTGCTCAGCGTCCACTTGCTACGGGAGCAATAACTCGTCACAATGCATTACTAGTAACATTTGGCTTGAGCCTATTAGCTTTTATCTTAGCTTGGCTAAATCTACAGCCAGTTACTTTAGTTTGGTCAATCCCTGCCTTAATTTTGTTTATTAGCTATCCGTTTTTTAAGCGTTTTTTTGCTATTCCGCAGCTCTATTTAGGAATTGCTTTTAGTTTTGGTATCCTAATGGCATTTATTGAACAGTCTAATCATCTTCCACTAATTGCGATAATTTTATTTGGAGCTAATTTATCTTGGGTAATTGCTTATGATACAATTTATGCCTTAGTAGATTTAGACGATGATTTAAAAATTGGCATAAAAACCTCTGCGATAACTTTTGGTAATAAAGTTATTCAAATTATAATGTGTTGTTATGCTTTATTTCTTGGCTTATTAATTCTAATTGGCTATTTAGCTCAGCTTAAATTTAGTTATTATCTTGGCGTTGTAATTATTTTAGCTTTGATTATATATGTTTATCAACAAATCAAACTACGTCAGCGCACCAAATGCTTTAATGCATTTTTATTTAATAACTATATTGGATTAATTTTATTTATTGCAATAGTAACAAACTTCAGTTTTTAATATGCAAATTAAGCTTACGCAACCATTAGCTAATTGTTTAATACAAATTCCATA
>JBDLTW010000213.1:0-3580 GCA_039805605.1 Pseudomonadota bacterium | reverse complement strand
TCGTTGTGCTCAAATGCGTAAAGAAAGTCGTGGCTTACATTATAGCTTGGATTACCCAGCTATGGATAATCAAATTTATGATACAATCCTTGGTTGATAGATATATTTATGCCGTTATTAGCGTGGATTATGTTATAATAGTAAGCTCATTTTGAGATTTTGTAAAAATGATTATTACCAATAATTTTGTTTGTTAAATTACTAATTGTAATTTAACAATGGTTAAAGTAATAAACTGATTAGCTAATCAAAACGATTGTTATTAGTTAAATCAAATATTTAATAGAGGTGTAAAATGCAAAAAAAACAAAAAGGTTTCACATTGATTGAAATCATGGTAGTATTAGTTATTTTGGGGATTATGGCAGCTTTAGTTGTCCCTCGGGTTTTAGGTCGTACAGATGATGCACGCCGCGTAGCTGCACAATCAGATATTTCTGCCGTTATGGGCGCATTAAAATTATATAAATTAGATAATATGCGTTATCCAACTAATCAACAGGGGTTAGATGCCTTAGTAAACAAGGCTACAATTGCACCTATTCCAAATAATTTTAAATCTGGTGGTTACCTTGATAAATTACCTAAAGATCCTTGGGGTAATGATTACCAATATGTAAATCCTGGTAAACATGGTGAAATTGATGTTTATTCTTATGGTCCAGATGGTCAAACCTCAGCTGGGGAAAATGGTAGTGCGGTAATTGGTAGTTGGCAATAATTCAACAAGTAATTATTTTTAAGTGAGTTTGGTTTTAATGCGCGAAAATAAAGGTTTTACCCTAATTGAGATAATGATTGTTATAGTGATAATTGCAGTAATGTCAGCAATTGTTAGCTTAAATGTTGGTTCACCTAATTATTCGCGCTTTATGACGGGGGTTGAGAAATTAGCTAATACTTTTGCTATATTAGCTGATGAGTCAGTGTTTACCAATAGTGTTATTAGTTGCGAGGTTGAGCCTAAATCTTTGTCATGTCGTAAATATCGCGATGGCGAATGGAAAGATCTACCGTTAAGTAAATTAATGGCATGGGGGTGGCCACAAGGATTTAAAATAAATAAAATCATGATAAATGGAATTGCTTTAAGAGATAAGCAGTTAATTAAATTTATTCCTAGTGGTGATAATGGTGGTATTTCTTTAGAAGTTACTGATGGTAATTTTTCAGCATGGATTGATAGTGATTTATCTGGGCATTTTAAGGTATCAAATTAATGAAGTTCAGCAAAACCAAGGGTTTTACTTTAATTGAGTGCTTAGTTGCGTTATTTATTGTTGCAGTGGTTTTAGCTTCTGCTAGTCGTGCGATTGGGGTGATTATTAGTGATGTTCATGATAGCTTTGTTCGTGAAGTGGCCATTTGGTTAGCTGAAAATGAATACAATCAATTTTATATTGATCGTCGTTATCCAGAAATAGGGAAAAACACTAAACAAATTACTTTGGCTGGTATTGATTTTAATGTAAATGAAGAAGTTCTTCAAACACCTAATCCATACTTTCGGCGTATTGAGATTATGATTTATGAGAAGTCAACCCCAGATCATATGATTTATAAAACTGTCAATTTTATAGCACAATATTAAATAGTGATAAACTTAAATGATGAAACTTAAACAAGGATTTACTTTAATTGAATTGATGGTTGCTATAATTATTTTTGCAATTATTTCTACGGTATCATACCGAATTATTACTAGCTTAGTTATAACTAAAGAGGTGGCAGGAGCAGCTCAAAATAAATGGGGTAATCTGTCTTTAACTATGTCTAATTTTGAAAATAGTTGGAATCGATTAATTCCATTAGTAGCTCGTGATCAAGATGGTAATATTTTACCTGCTTTGCAAGGGAAGCCTAAATTAACTGGTAGTTATGATTCGCAAATAGAATTAAGTTTAAGTGGTAATTTAGGTGATCAAGTCTATGGAGTTACGCCACCTAAGCGAGTTGGCTATCGTTTTTTTAATCATGGTCTTTATTTGGTAACTTGGCCAACTTTAAACCGAGTTATAACTACGCAACCTGAAATTGACCTATTAATTGATCGAGTGAAAATTTTTGAGGTTAAATATTTATATTCTGATAATATATGGCGAGACAGTTGGCCACCAGTAGGTGGTGATGTCACAAAATTTCCCTTAGCAATTCAGTATCAGCTTGAGTTGGAAACGGGAGAATCAATTATCCGCAGTTGGAGCATTCGATGAAGCAATTAAAAAATGCAGGAGCTGCTTTAGTTACCGTTTTGGTAATTGTATTTATTGTCATGGCAATTATTGCTAACTTAACAGTTACCAATTTTACTATGGTAAGACGTTTAGAAAACCGACAATTAATTGAACAAGCTACAGCTATTTCATATAGTGCCATTGATTTTGGACGTGCGCTATTAGCGACCAGTGGTGCAACTTCTAAAATTGATACTTTAAATGATGTTTGGGCTAAATCATTACCTAAAACTCGTTTAATGGATGATGTTTACATGAGTGGTTCATTAGTTGATGAGCAGAGTAAATTTAATATCAATGATCTGGTGACTAATGGGCAGGTTAATAGTAATGTTTTAAATCAATTTACTTCATTATTAAGTTACCTTAATTTATCGCCAAGTTTAGCAACTAATATTGCTTATTATATGGCATCTCCAGCTAATCAACGTGATATTATGTTACAATATACTATGGGTAAACCACCTTATCGACCAGCTGGGCGTCCTTTAGTAGACTTATCTGAATTAGTTTTAGTTAAGGGAGTAAATGAGGAGACTGTTGAAAAATTATCTAAATATATTACAGCAATTCCAATAAATGGTTTTGGTTTGACTGCTGAAAGCATGGAAAGCGCAATACAAAACAATCAATTACCCACTACAACCGCAATTGGTTTTGGTCAGCCAATAAATGTTAATACGGCTTCTGCTGAAGTAATTGCAGCCAAATCTGGAATTCCATTAGGTATTGCGCAACGAATGATTAGCATGCGTAATTCCACACCTTTTGAAAGTAGTGGTAGCATAATTAGCTTTCTGAAAAATAATGGAGTGAATACGCAACAACAAAATAATAATTCACAGCAAAATTTAAATTTATCTGGGTTGGGGGTTTCTTCTAGTTATTTTACTATTCACGCAATAGTAGATGATCAATATGACCAATTTAGATGGGTAGCTTATGTTTTTAGACAAAATCGTAGTGGTCAATGGCCACAAATTTTATGGCAGCATCCTGAATGATTAATTTACGTTTATTTTTACATAGTGATGATTTAAATCTTGTTAGTTGGCAAACTTTGGCAGCAAATGGTGAGATTTTAAATAGTGGTGAAAGTAGTGTTGCAGAAGCATTATTAATGGAATTTGACTTTGTTGAGATCTATTTAGCTCCTACATTAGCTACAATAATTCAAATTGATTTAGGTGATATTAATGATCGTAAAATCAATGATGAATTACTTCTTGGTGTGGTTGAAGAAAATATTGCTGAAGATATCGAGGATTGTACTCCTATTTTGTTACGTTTAACTGATGGTATTGATTATGTAGCAATTGTGAATAAACATTTAGCGCATAGTTTAC
>JBDLTW010000212.1:0-5676 GCA_039805605.1 Pseudomonadota bacterium | reverse complement strand
TCGATAATATTCTCTATTATTAGATGGTTCTATGCCGTAAAACCTCGCTTTTTTAGATGGAGCGAGGTTTAATAATTTACTTTAATGGCGTTTTACTTCGATTACTCCCGTAATATTAAATAATTTACCGATCAGCCAAGTAAAATTAAAATCGCTTCCAACCACCTGAATGGTAAACTTCATAATAGCTTTATTATTGCGTCCAAAAGTTTGTAGTCCCAAGATTAATAATTTCTCACTTGCAAATAAATCAGTAATATCACGCAATAAACCATAGCGATCATTCGCAATAATCTCTAGATCTGTACTAAATGTAGAATTATTTGCAGCACTACCCCATTCAACGTTAACTACTTTTTGTGGGTAAATTTTAGCTTGACGATTAAAATCCATGCAGCCACTGCGATGAACAGCTACACCTTTACCTTGTGTAATAAAACCGACAATAGTGTCTCCAGGAATTGCTTTACAACATTTAGCAAAATGAGTCACAATGCCACTCACCCCATCAACTAAAATACTACCGACTTTAATTTTAGGTTTATGTTTTTCTTGTTGCTCTTGGAGTCGTTTTTCAATTTGACTTAAGGTTAAATCTGGGGCTTCACCACTTTGAGGTTCTACCTTTATTAGTTTTTGTAAAGTTTCGCGTAAATTAATAGGTAAAACTTCACCTTTTCCTAAATCAATTTGTAACTCTTTTTCACTAGTATAATTTAAACGACTTAACAAATCTTCAATACGAGGTCGCAATGCACTTGGTACCTTAGCTAATTCACGTTCATAGATTTCTTTGCCTGTTTCATAAAAATCTTCGTTATTTAAATTACGAATATAACGCCGAATATGACCAATTGCTTTACTGCTTTTAACCCAACCATCATGTAGCCAGTTAATACTAGGTCCGCCATTTTTAATGGTTAAAATTTCTACGCGTTGACCATTTTTTAGGCTTGACGATAAAGGAACTATTTGTCCATCAACTTTAGCACCTCGGCAACGATGACCGATTGCACTATGCACCGCATAAGCAAAATCAATTGGCGTTGCACCTGAAGGTAAAGTAATTACTTTACCTTCAGGTGTCATTACATAAATAGTGTCACTAAAAATTTCATTTTTAAAAATGTCCGTTAAATCTTTACGATCTGACAGCTCATCACGCCAATCTAAAATTTGTCTAATCCATGCTATTTTTTCTTCAAATTTAGGATTGTTTTCTCCACCTTCTTTATAACGCCAATGAGCCGCAACACCATATTCAGCATGATCATGCATGGCAAAAGTACGAATTTGCACCTCAATAATACGATGTTCAGGACCTATTACACAGGTATGCAAGCTTTGGTAATTATTTGATTTTGGATTAGATATATAATCATCAAATTCACCTGGTATAGGTGAGTATTTGGTGTGTACAATTCCTAAAACAGTGTAACAATCTTTTACTTCAGGGACTAAAACCCTCACCGCACGAATATCATATAAATTATCAAAATCATAATTTTTTTTGCGCATCTTTTTCCAAATAGAATAAATGTGCTTGGCTCTTCCTGATACCTGATAATCAAAAATTCCACTATCTTCCATTTGGCTGGATAAGAAATCTTTCATTTTATCTATATAATCTAGACGTTCTTGGCGTGTTTCATCTAATAAGGTGGCGATTTTCTTATATTGATCTGGATGCAAGTATTTAAATGATAAATCCTCTAACTCCCATTTAATTTGCCATACTCCAAGACGATTTGCCAATGGAGCAAAAATCTCCATAGTCTCAATAGCTATTTTATATTGAAGCTCATGATCTTGACAAGTTTTTAAATGAAGCATTAGTTCTCCACGTCCCACTAAGGCGATTAATACTATACGAATATCACTAGCCATAGCTAAAAACATTTTACGGATTACTTCAATTTGTTGCTTTTTTTCTTGCTCATCGTTAATCGCATCTAAATCACTAATTTTACGAATTTTACTTACTCGATTTACACCATCAACTAATTCAATAACTTTGGGATCAAAACCAATTAACTCTTGTTCCCAAGTATTACAAAAGCGTGGTAGAGCAAATAAAATTGTTGCGATTACAGCATCAGAATATAAATTTAATTCAGCGATTTTGTTGGCGCAATTTAAAACATGTTGCAATAAATTTACATTAGTAGGATAAAATGTTTCTGCTTGGTAATATTGTTCAGCTAAATTAATTGCTTTGTTAAATTGTTCAACTTCTATGGCACTAAAATGTTGCTTTTGAAGCTCCAACCAACTGGTAATATCATGAAAATTACTTTTAATTGTAACCATAAGACTATCCTTAAATATGTTCTATAGTAAATAGACGATTATATTGTCTAAACGCATAGCGATCGGTCATTCCTGCAATATAATCAGCTACAACCCTAGCTAAACTAGTATCCTCTAGACGCGACTGATATTGTTCTGGCAACATTTGCCAATTACTCATATATGCCTTAAATAAGCTACTAATAATTAATTGTGCTTTAAACCTTAATTGCATAACACTTGAATGATTATATAAATTCTTTAATAAGAATGTCTTTAATTCACGCTGTTGGGTATATATTTCACTAGCATAGCTAACCAATAATGGAGCTTGACGAACTTCAATAACTGAATTAGGTTTATAATAAGTTAGATTAACCTTAGTTTGTTCGATTAGATGTATAATAGTTTGATTAGTTAATTGTCGTATCAATTCTTTATGTAATCTTCGTGAGTGTAAATGAGGATATTTAGCCCGAATTTGGTTTAATACTGTACTTATCCAAGGAATTTGCTCTAATTGATCCAAGTTAAGCAGATTAGCTCGTAAACCATCATCTAAATCATGGAGATTATAGGCTAATTCATCAGCTAGATTAGCTAATTGTGCTTCTAAACTAGGGCGTAGTTTAAGCAAAAAACGTTCACCTACTCGACCAAATAAATGGGCTAAATGTTCAGGGCAATGCTTTAAAATTCCTTCTTGAGTTTCAAAAGTTAAATTAAGTCCATCAAAATCAGGATAACGTTCTTCTAAACTTTTTACCACTCGTAATGATTGAATATTATGTTCAAATGCTAAACTATATTCTTTTAAACAAGAATTTAACACATCTTGACCTAGGTGTCCAAATGGTGGGTGACCTAAGTCATGAGCTAAGCAGATGGCTTCGACTAAATCACTATTTAAATTCAAAGCATTAGCTATTGAGCGACCAACTTGTGCCACTTCTAAACTATGTGTTAAGCGAGTGCGAAATAAGTCACCTTCATGATTAATAAACACCTGTGTTTTATATTCTAGTCTTCGAAAAGCACTTGAATGAATAATTCGATCACGGTCGCGTTGGAAATCATTACGATATAATGCAACTGGTTCCAAGTAGTCTCTACCTTGGGTAATTTTAACTGCATAATTAGCTAATTGGCACATGATTTTATTACTCCATAAGCAAAGTTATTGATTAACTGAGTTGTTGTACAATTTGACAAATTTTAATAGTTGCATTTTTTAATGCTAAATGATGAGCTTGTTGTCCTATTTGATAACAGTGCTCAACATTTAGTTGGCTAAGCTGATTAGCCAGATTAGTTGCAGTTAATTGTTTTTGTTGGATTATAATTCCACCACCAGCTTGGACTAAATATTGTGCATTAGCCGTTTGATGATCATCAACAGCCCATGGATATGGTATAAAAATAGCACATTTAGCCGCACAACTAATTTCAGCAACAGTAGAAGCACCTGCCCGACAAATTACTACATCAGCATTAGCATAAGCTTCGGCCATATTATCAATAAATTTAACTATTTTGGCATTAATTCCTCTCTGCTGATAGGATTGTTCAACTTCACTAACTTCACCTCGTCCAACTTGGTGACACACATAAGCAATTTTATCAGCAATTAAACTAAGAGCTTGGGGAATAATGTCATTAAGAATTTTAGCTCCTAAACTACCTCCAACTACTAAAATACGTAATAAATTTTTTTCAGTTGCTGGTAAAGTTGTCAGGTTCAAAATTTCTTGGCGAACTGGATTACCAACCAAGCTAGTCTTTTTACTGGTTAAAACTTGTGGAAAAGCTACTAAGATATGCGTAACTAAATATGACAATAATTTATTACTCAGACCAGCAATAGCATTTTGCTCGTGAATTAAGGTTGGAATATTACCTAATCTAGCAGCAAAAATAATCGGCACTGTTGCATAACCACCAAAACCAATTACGGCGACCACTTTGTAATCGGCAAGAATTTTACGACAATCAACAATACTACGGATTAAAGTAAATGGTAAGCTTAATTTACGCCATAAACCTTTATTTCTAACCGCAGTCATATTAACGGTTCGTAAATTAAAACCATGTTGTGGAACAATTTGATTTTCTAAACCAATTTTGCCACCTACCCAAATTATTTGATAATTGCTCTGTAATTGTTTAGCAACAGCTAAGGCTGGAAATATATGTCCACCAGTGCCTCCTGCGCTAATTATAATGGTTGGTTTGTTCATGATTTCGATTTTTCCTTCCACAATAATTTATTTTCATAATCAATTCTTAACAATAAAGCTAATGCCATACAATTAACTAAAATTGAACTACCGCCAAATGAAATAAAAGGTAAAGTTAAACCTTTAGTCGGTAAAATACCTAATGCCACTCCAATATTAACCATTGCTTGAGCAAAAAACCATGTGCTAATACCATAGGCAAGTAAAGATTGAAATTGACGATCAGGTAGATATTTAGCCTCTCGAGCAATTATATTAAAACCACGATAAAAAATTAAGCCAAATAAACCTAAAATTATCATAATTCCAACACTACCAAATTCTTCACCAATTACTGCCATAATAAAATCAGTATGTGCTTCAGGTAAATAATATAATTTTTCAATGCTATTACCTAAACCAACCCCAAACCAACTACCATGACCAAAGGCTAATAGGGACTGGCTTAATTGATACCCTTTACCTAATGCATCTTGCCATGGGTCAAGAAACCCCGTAACTCGTTTTAAGCGATATGGTGCTAAAATTACTAATACTATAAATGCAATTGCTCCAAAAGATAAAATACTCCAGATAGCACGAATATCTAAGTCAGCTAAAAATAAAATGGTTAGTGCAATGATAAATACTACTGTAGTTGATCCCATATCTGGCTCAGCTAATAATAATGCCCAGATTATGCCTAAGGTGGTTAAAATAGGCAAGATATCTGTCCGAAATTTTTTTAATGATAAAGAATGACTACAACAATAATTAGCAACATAAATTGCAGTACCTAATTTAGCTAATTCAGAAGGTTGTAAATTAAATACCACTAATGGCAACCAGCGTCGTGATCCATTAACAACGTGTCCAATATGTGGAATTAATACAAGCATTAAGAGTATGATTACGCCAATAATAACTAGATTAGAATTTCTTTTCCATAAATCAGTTGGAATAGAAAATACTCCAATACCCGCAATAGAACCCAAGCCTAAGGATAAAATATGTCGAATTAAATAAAAATAGCTATTTCCAACTCCAGAGTCTTTACTTGCATAGGCAATTGACGCTGAATACACCATCATTAAGCCAATACTAATTAGTAAAATGGCAGTATATAACAAATTTGTATCTAAATTAACGGAATTAGAACGAGGTTGATCGG
>JBDLTW010000211.1:0-5165 GCA_039805605.1 Pseudomonadota bacterium | reverse complement strand
CGTTCAGTATATGAGTGTATATTAAAACCTGAAGAACTAATGAAGTTACAACTTAAGTTTGAACAATTAGGTGTTACGTCTATGGTGCAATTCTTTAGGCTAGACCAAGATTTTAAACGTGAATATTATGTAATAGCTTCATCGCAAAATCAACAGTCTAATTCAATTTTGATTATTTAATTAGTTACTCTTAAATAGAAAAACCTTTGCTTATTATGGCAAAGGTTTTTTATTGTTGCAATCTCGTTAAGTCGGGATAAATTGTTTAAACTAGAGGTTTTATCTAGCGTTGAGATATATGGAAATTGGTTGCAATCCCGTTAAGTCGGGATAAATTGTTTAAACGTCTGGGTTTCACGGCTAAGAACCCGCTAGTTTTAGAGTTGCAATCCCGTTAAGTCGGGATAAATTGTTTAAACGATACATCAACTCACAGAGGTGCATTACTTGCTTTGTTGCAATCCCGTTAAGTCGGGATAAATTGTTTAAACCCTTCCATGGCAAAAATCTTCAATCAAATCAGTATGCCAATTTACAACACTTTACTGTTGTAAATCTTATGACCGTACAAAACCTTTGTAAGGTACTGATCTGCGTTTTTAGACCTGCTTGTGAAAGAACTAAACTAAGACCGAATTATACACTAATTTAACGCTAAAGTAAAGTATTTTTTAACAGAATTTTAATCAAATTTTGGCATTGTTAATATTTAATATATAGACAATTATTTAATTTAACCATTAATCATTTTATTTAATCATAATTCCGCAAATTTAACACGTAATATCTTTATTTAACAATGCCAAATTTTTATCCAACACGCCGTAAAACCTCCACCTTCAGGTGGAGGATATAAGTCGTTAAGTTAGCGTAGCTATTTTGGTGTTTTTTGTTGCTCAATATATTGACGAATAATACCAATTGGAGCACCACCGCACGAAGCTGCAAAGTATCTAGGGGACCAAAGAAATTTGTTTTTAAAGTAGCTCTTGGTGATGTTGGCAAATTGTTTTTTAATAATCTGTTAGATATTCCCTTGAGACTATTGACCATTTTTGATAGTTGAGCTTGTGGCGGATAATTGATTAATAAGTGCACGTGTTCAACTTCACCATTAAATTCAACTAATTGAGCATGATAATATAAGCATATATCAATAAAGATGGTTCGCATGAATTCAAAATGTTCTTTAGTAAAGATTTTCTGGCAATATTTGCTAACACACATTAAATGCTCGTGTAAATTAAATACACAATGCTGAGCAGCTCTAAGATATGGTCTTCTGCTGTGTGCAAATCAGTTGATTTTTTAGTTGTATTTTTCATAGACCAATAGTATAATATAGCCATCATGATTAAATAAATCAAGCAAAGTAAAACAAGACAAACAATGCGCTAAGCTTACAAATCTAGACTAATTGTAACTAATAGCGATATAGAACGTCAATTAAATAAAATGGTTGGCTGTTGCTGATTCATCTGGAATAAGACTTTAGCTTTGGTCAAACAAGATGATAAAGGTTACTGTACAATAGTGGAAATCTCTAAAGTAAATGGTGGAGATAGTGAATGTGTCAGTTCATTGTTTAAATTAAATCCCTATAATCAACTATCTGCATTTCTTACTATATGGGAATAACCACCTAAGACATATTTTCTTAAGCTGGTATATTCTAAATCATTGCAAATAGCATTAGAAAAATTTGGTCATGCAGTTGCTGAGGCTAAGAGCCAAATTAATTCCATGCTATCCTGTATTTAAAAGGCGTGGGGTAACAGATAGTTTTAGTTGTGAGATGTAATTAAGCATGATGCGAAAAATGGACTTATCTTTACTCATAAACTCGCAATTTTATTAATGTATAACAAATGCCGTGATGTTTTAGGTAGAATAAAAAACTTAATCATCAGTAAAAACGCAGGTAGTTGGTATATCTCAGTTGAAGCAATCAACATAAAAAATATGAGTAACTCAGCTAAAGGTAATGCTACTAAATATGGCAAAATAAAAATCTGGATTAAATAAAGCAATCTTAGATCAATTTTTGGGAATGTTTAGAAAATTTTTCGTCTATAAGCTCAAATATAAGTATGGTATAGAATTAATGGAGTTCAATCCACATATTATCACCCAAATGTTTAAATTGTGGACACACACGCAGATAATCGCAAAAACGAAGCAAGTTTTAAATATGTGAAGTTTGGCTATCAATGAATATAGACTTAAATGCTAGTCTAAATATAAAAGTGGCAAGGCTTACCGTATTAAGCTAAACCAAGATTTGTGCTTATTTTAGCAACGTAGGAATCCTCGCCCTTTAGGGAGGGGGGAGGAAGTTAAAAGATTCTATAAATTTCGTTCTACAGCAAATGTAGGTACTTAAAAATATTACTTTAATAAATAAAATTGCCCAATTGGCTATTAACAACTATTTTATTCGAGAAAGGTAGTTCCCTTAACGCTGTTCACTACAGTTTGTTGGATCTAATAATTCTATGAACTTAATAAAATCTTACTCTTTATTAGCAGGTGCTAGTTTAAGTCTATTAGCCTGTAGTACTAATCATAATAGTACTACTATTCCTGAAAAATCAATGTCTAGTTCACCACTAGCTACTCCACAAATTAATGATAAACTTGATGGCAGTGAATCTGGAGTAGTTGGAGGTTGGGCTCCCGTATTTTTTACTGAAATGAACCAAACTAAGCTGGATGATATTGTAACAGGAATGCGCTCAGGACGCATCAAACGTGCTACAATTAGTTATCCAACTAAAATGCAAAGTTTAGCTATTAAGATTTATAACTACTTAGAAGCTTCAACTGAACAAAAAATAACTATGCAAGCAATTGAATTAAAAAATACCGACCAAGTTCAGTATAATTTAACTCAAGTGATTGTTACTTTATATTTCTAATTCTAGAAAATTTAAGTCAACCTCTCAACCGTATATATTATCCAACACGCCGTAAAAGTTTGAAGTGTTGACTATCAATGAATGCAGACTTAAATGTTAGTCTAAATATAAAAGCGACAGGACTTGCCGTGTTAGCCTGAGGAGTAGATGGAATGCCTAGCATTCAAAATGCTACGAAGAAGCAGGAACCCACTGAATTAGCTAAACCAAGCACAAGCTTGGTTTAGCAACGTATAGGAATCCTTGCCCTTTAGGGCGTGTCGGAAGTCAAACTACAAAAACCTTAGGTTGCGCAGTAGCTGTCTTGCCATTTAGTGCGGTATGGATGTGAAATATGTTATAATATCGCTACTTTTAATTATTGTATAATTTTCTATAAGGATAAAACATGAATCTACATGAATACCAAGCTAAAGAATTATTAGCACGTTATGGACTACGAGTGCAAACTGGAGTGTTAGCAACTAATGGTGAAGAAGCAGCTGTTGCTTATGACCAATTAGGTGGTAAATTTGCCGTAGTTAAAGCTCAAGTACATGCAGGTGGTCGTGGTAAAGCAGGTGGTGTAAAAGTAGTAAAATCACGTGAAGAGGCATCCGATGTAGCTCAACAGTTAATAGGTAAAAATTTAGTTACTTATCAGACTGATGCTAATGGTCAACCTGTTAACTCTGTATATGTATCTGAAGATTTATATCCAGTATCACGTGAATTATATTTAGGCGCAGTAGTAGATCGCTCTAGTCGTCGTGTAACGTTTATGGCGTCTACTGAAGGTGGCGTAGAAATTGAAAAAGTTGCTCATGATACCCCAGAAAAAATTCTGAAAGTAGTTGTTGATCCATTAGTTGGTTTACAACCATGTCACGCTCGTGAAATTGCTTTCCAACTAGGCTTGGTTGGTGATCAAATTAATAACTTTGTAAAAATGATGTTAGGCGCATATAAAGCATTTGTGGAGAATGATTTTGCATTATTTGAAATTAATCCTTTAGCAGTTCGTGAAAATGGTGAATTAGTTTGCGTTGATGCAAAAATTAATTTAGATTCTAATGCATTATTCCGTCATGCTGACTTATTAGCTTTACGTGATAAATCACAAGAAAATGAACGCGAATTAAAGGCTTCAGAATATGACCTAAACTATGTTGCTTTAGAAGGTAATATTGGTTGCATGGTTAATGGTGCAGGTTTAGCTATGGCAACAATGGATATTATTAAATTATATGGTGGTCAACCAGCTAATTTCCTTGATGTTGGTGGTGGTGCAACTAAGGCACGAGTTATTGAGGCATTTAAATTAATTTTAGCGGACGATAACGTTAAAGCGGTATTAATCAATATTTTTGGTGGTATTGTACGCTGTGATATGATTGCTGAAGCTATTGTTGATGCAGTAAAAGAAGTTAATGTAACTGTACCTGTAGTGGTACGCTTAGAAGGTAATAATGCTGAATTAGGTTCAAAAATATTAAGTGAATCAGGCTTAGCTTTAATTCCTGCTGATGGTCTAGCTGATGCTGCCCAAAAAGTAGTAGCTACATTACAAGCTTAAGTATCCAGAACACCATAAACTCAACTCAGTGGCAGAAAAGTACAAGGTGTTAAACTAGCATGGCTATCTTAGTGATAAAATATAATATATCCGTCCAGCTATATAACAATTAAATATAGCTGAAATAAAGAATAATATTTGCTCTAACTAAAATAAGTGCAATATAAATCTCGTTAAAGTATTTAAGCAATTGCTCATATACATTATTAGTATTCGAGCCAAAACAAACATTAATCTTTTAGAGATGATGGCATGATATGCCTTAATATACACTTGTGGAGTAGATGGAATGCTAAGCATTCAACACACTACGATGAATCAAGAACCAACCTAATTAGCTAATTAGGGATCCTCAACCTTTATGGTAGGGAAGGATTTCAACTCATCTAAAATTAAATTTAAGCAACATTATTAATTAGAGTTTTAACTCAAAAGGATTAAATTAAATGAGCGTTTTAGTGAATAAAAATACCAAAGTATTGGTACAAGGTTTTACAGGTAAAAATGGTACCTTTCATTCTGAACAAGCATTAGCATATGGTACTAAAGTAGTTGGTGGTGTAACGCCTAATAAAGGTGGTACTACTCACTTAGGTTTACCAGTATTTAATACAATGAAAGAAGCTGTAGCTGAAACAGGTGCTGATGCATCCGTAATTTATGTTCCAGCACCATTTGTTTTAGACTCAGCT
>JBDLTW010000210.1:0-21867 GCA_039805605.1 Pseudomonadota bacterium | reverse complement strand
AGATTTTTTAACTTGCGAGTTACTTGATTTAGCTACTATACCTATATTATACTATTATTGCCTTAAAAATACAACTGAAATCATCATTTTAGCCTAGCAAAATATGAGCTCTATGTGTTTATTGAGCAAAATATTTAATCAAAAACAATGAGTATTTCGAATTAAATCTGTTAGGAATATATTTTTCGCTCATAATTTATCAAATATAAATATTATAAACGTTAACTTAATGGTCTTAGTTAACTAATTGATAAATAATTCTTTTATCTCATTAAGTTAAAATTATTGCCGAAAAAATCTTAAAATACCCTAAAAAAATTTGCATAAGTAATTAAATCTAGAGTATAATAATCACCTAAACAAAGCGGAAGTGGCGAAATTGGTAGACGCACTGGATTTAGGTTCCAGCGCCGCAAGGCGTAAGAGTTCGAGTCTCTTTTTCCGCACCATCAAAATCTATTCTATTAAATTATCATCTGATAAGCGCATCAACTAGTCAGTTTAACATTCAATAAAAACAATGGTTAATTTATTTTTAATTGGTAAATACAAAATGAAACTACTATCAATTACAATAATTTTATTTTCTTTAGCAAGTACAGCATTAGCACTTGACAATGGTCAGGAATATGTAGACAATAATGGTACAACACCTATTTATGCACAATTTCTCTGGCGGGATAAAGGATCATGTGAAGATAGCAAAGGCTCTTCTTTATATGAAGTTGCCCCAAACAACACAGTTACAGACTCAATTATGCGTGGCGTAGATAGTACCTCTAGTGATTGTCATGCTACAATGAATGTATATTCAGATTCTGCAGGTAAAAATTTGATTGCTCAAGAGTATCTCACATGGGATGGTGCGGGCGAAAATGTTATATCTCATGATACTCCACCTCGAATATGTACTTTGAGTTATACTTGTGATACGAATTTGACTGATAACGCTAATCATCTGCATTTAGAAATTGACAATTCAAGAATACACAAATACGTAACAATTAAAACCCAAACAACATCTGATTATACAAGTAATGTCTATGTACAATATAAACATCTTAGTGGAACATATTGTAGTGATAGTTTAAATGCTGATTTTTTTAAAATAAACAAAGATAGTAGTGTTACAGATGGAATTTTGAACCTTGGAAATTGGGATTGGTGTACCTATAATATAAACATCAGCACTGATTCAGCAGGTAAAAACGAAATTTGTTGGGTTGAGGGATTTATCACTGATGATGACGTTGTTACTGTAGCTCAGCTTAACTCATCAAATAATGCTAAGTGTAAAACAGCAATAAGCAGTGATGGTATTAGCGGTACGATAACCATTATGCCTTAATAATCTAATATTGAGATCTATGAGATAAAACAAAAAGCAAAATTGGCATTGTTAATTATTCCACTTATCCATCAATAGTTTTATTGATAAAAATAGCATTTTTAGACTTACATAACATTTAGTTCTACGTCGTAGCCTAGCTAAAAAGTGTCTAAATATGCTATTATATCCCTCAACTGTATAATACTTTTGAATAAATATGTTTTTCATGAGGAATAAATTCATTATATGCTTTCCAATGATCTGTCATTCACTGCCTACTGATATATCTGATGTTTTTCCATAACTCTTTGCCAGTTTTAGAACCTCGTGTTCCTAATACAATTAATAAAAATTTTATTTAGTCAATCCACTGCCATCCATATCAATTTACTTTTTTTATATCTTTAATTGGTTCCATTGGTTGTAATTGTTCTAATTTTTCTCCATAACTTTTTATCCAATTATATACTAATACATGGCGAACATTCAATAATCTACCTATAGATCTAGACTAATCCTTCTAAATATAATTCTAGTGCTCGAGGTTTTAAACTCTCATCTTTTGCATTCTTTCATTTTTCTACTGTATAATTATAATTACAGCTTTTACATAAATATATTTGCAACCCCCTTAAAAATACATGTT
This sequence comes from Pseudomonadota bacterium, assembly GCA_039805605.1. GTDB lineage: Bacteria > Pseudomonadota > Gammaproteobacteria > Burkholderiales > UBA11063 > Aquella. The sequence continues at coordinate 19,891 of JBDLTW010000210.1, read as the reverse complement.
TTATTGTTGATTTATTCTCTTTATATTTTGGGCAATTCATTATTTATCTCTTTTATTTAAGTAATGAACTCGTCATTTTAACCTGAAATATCTATTTAACAATGCCAAAAATATAATAATCTACTGTTTATTTACTGATTTATTATAATCGCAACAACCAAGCTGGTTTTAGATGTGTGAAGTGTTGACTATCCACAATGAATGCAGACAAATGCGGATATAGAGTGGACTTTTGCCGTATTAGCTAAACCAATAAATATGTGCTCAGTTTAGCAACGTAAGAATCCTCACTTTTTGCTACGGTAAGGATCTCAAAGTTTAATCAACCAATCTTGATCTTCATCATCATTGGTTTCAACTGCTGAACTTGAATTATTAATTTCTTCAAATGGTGGCAATAAGTGTTCTTTACCAATTACTTGTGCTAATTTTTCCAAAGCATCATATTGTGCTCTAGTTACTGGCGATTTAGCGACTTTAGAAGGAGAGTGATAAATTTCAGGTTTAACCTTAAGTACAATTTGAGCGAATTCAAAGCCATGTTGAAAAAAAGCACTTTCAATCTCAGCTAATAAATTTTGAACCAAATAAAAACCGTGATTGGTTTTAACTTTTATAATTAAACTATTATGTTCATAATCAGGTGCTCCAACATAACAAATATTAACTAACTGAGGAAATTCCTTAGCTAGAATCACATTTAATTGTTTAGTTTGGGCAATTAAATCGCTTAATTTATATTCACCTGCAGGAGTGCTTGGCAAATAATCGGCAAATGATTGAAAATCTGGTTTTTTAGGTAGCATGATTTATTTTTCAAAACAATACACGCTAATTAGTTTAACCCAATTAGCGTGTATTAATTTTAGAGTAAAATAACTTAAGTTAATTATTTTTTATCATTAACTTCAGTATATTCTGCATCAATAACATCATCTTTAGGTGAGTTTGAATTAGTATTTTGATCTGCAGTTGCTTCACCTTGTTGGTTTTGCATATCTGCATACATCATTTCACCAATTTTTTGAGATACAGTCATTAGTTCTTGTACTTTAGCATCAATATGCTCTTTATTATCACCTTTTACTGCTTCTTCAACTTCACTAATTACTGCTTCAATTTTAGCTTTTTCTTCAGCAGAAACTTTATCACCATAATCAGCTAGAGACTTTTTCACTGAGTGAACCATACCATCTGCTTGATTACGTGCACTAATTAATTCAGCAATTTTTTTATCTTCTTCAGCATGAGCCTCAGCATCTTGAACCATTTTTTGAATTTCTTCTTCACTTAAACCTGAACTAGCTTGAATAGTGATTTTGTTTTCTTTGCCTGTTGCTTTATCTTTAGCTGATACATGTAAAATACCATTAGCATCAATATCAAAAGTAACTTCAATTTGCGGTACACCACGAGGAGCGGGAGCAATGCCACCTAAATTAAATTGACCTAATGACTTATTACCAGTAACCATTTGGCGCTCACCTTGTAGCACATGAATTGTAACCTCAGGTTGATTATCTGCAGCTGTTGAAAACACTTGTGATGCCTTGGTTGGAATAGTTGTATTTTTGTTAATTAGTTTAGTCATTACACCACCCATAGTTTCAATACCTAAAGATAATGGCGTAACATCTAATAATAATACATCGGTACGTTCACCAGCTAACACCGAACCTTGAATAGCGGCACCAACTGCTACAGCTTCATCAGGATTTACGTCTTTGCGTGGTTCTTTACCAAAGAATTCTTTTACTTTATCTTGCACACGTGGCATACGTGTTTGACCACCAACTAGAATTACATCATCAATATCACTAGCTGATAAACCAGCATCTTTAAGTGCAATGCGACATGGTTCAATAGTACGTTCAACTAAGTCTTCAACAATAGATTCAAATTTTGCACGAGTAATTTTTTGTACTAAATGTTTTGGACCAGTAGCATCCATAGTAATGTAAGGTAAATTAATTTCAGTTTGAGTACTTGAAGATAATTCAATTTTAGCTTTTTCTGCTGCTTCTTTTAAGCGTTGTAATGCCATAACGTCTTTTTTCAAGTCGATACCTTGCTCTTTTTGGAATTCGGTAATAATGAAATCAATTAAACGTTGGTCAAAATCTTCACCACCTAAGAAAGTATCACCATTTGTTGATAAAACTTCAAATTGACTTTCACCATCAACATCAGCAATTTCAATAATTGATACGTCAAAAGTACCACCACCTAAATCATATACGGCAATTTTACGATCTTTACCTTCTTTTTTAGCTAAGCCAAAGGCTAAAGCAGCCGCTGTTGGTTCATTAATAATTCGTTTAACATCCAAACCAGCAATTCTTCCTGCATCTTTAGTTGCCTGACGCTGACTATCATTAAAATAAGCAGGTACTGTAATAACTGCTTCAGTTACTGTTTCACCTAAGTAATCCTCAGCAGTTTTTTTCATTTTTTTCAAAACTTCAGCTGAAATTTGTGGAGCTGCTAACTCTTTATCTTTAACTTTAACCCAAGCATCGCCATTTGGTGCTTTAACAATGGTATAAGGCATTAAATCAATATCTTTTTGTACTTCTTTTTCTTCAAAACGACGACCAATTAAACGCTTAGCTGCATAAATAGTATGTTTTGGATTGGTTACTGCTTGACGCTTTGCAGGAGCTCCAACTAAAGTTTCATCATCAGTATATGCAATAATTGAAGGAGTAGTACGTGCACCTTCGGCATTTTCAATTACTTTTGGTTGACCATTTTCGATTACAGCAACACATGAATTGGTAGTACCTAAATCAATCCCAATAATTTTACCCATAATATAATTCCTTTTTGATAAAAATACATTGTATTAACAATGATTAAAATTTGTTTCATAATCATAATCTAAGGGTGATTTTTATTATTTCAAGTAAAAAAATAAAATTTTTAATAAAAACCTTAAAATTTCTTAATTCTAGAAAAACTTTATCCCCATAATAAAATGGGGATACTTTAATAAATTTTTATGCAAATTTAGCCATGTAACTGGCGTTGATCACAAGCAAGAGCTGCTTCATGAGTAACTTCGGATAGTGATGGATGAGCATGAATAATTCGTGCTAAGTCTTCACTACTTGCCATAAACTCCATAGCAACTACAGCTTCACTAATTAATTCAGAGACAAATGGTCCAACCATATGCACCCCTAAAATACGATCTGTAACTTCATCTGCTAGTATTTTTACCATACCTAGATTATGACCTAAACCCATTGCTCGTCCATTGGCCATAAATGAAGCCACACCTTTCTTATAAGCAACACCTTCAGCTTTTAATTGTTGTTCAGTTTTACCTACCCATGCAATTTCTGGATTAGTATAAATCACCCATGGAACTGTATTAAAATCAAAATGAGGATGTTGTCCTGCAATACGTTCAGCAACAATCACGCCTTCTTCAGAAGCCTTATGAGCTAACATTGGTCCACGTACTACATCACCAATTGCCCAGACATTAGCTAAATTAGTTCTACACTCTCCATCAACTACAATAAATCCACGCTCATCTAATTGTAAACCAACTGATTGCGGATTTAAACCTTGAGTATTAGGTACTCGACCAATTGCTACTAGTAATTTATCAGCTTCTAGTTTATATTCTTCACCATTGTGTTGATAATGAATAGTAACTTTTTTCTTACCATTTTTAATTTCGCCTAATTTAACGCCATTTTTAATTACTAAACCTTGTTTAAGTAAATTTTTATGTAATTCTTTAGCTATTTGCTCATCCGCGGCAGGTAGAAATTGTTCAGCAATCTCTAATACCGTTACATTAGCACCAACTCGTTTCCAAACACTCCCTAATTCTAAGCCAATCACCCCAGCGCCAATAACACATAATTCTTTAGGCGTATTAATTAAATCTAATGCACCTTCGTTATCTAAAATATTAATATTATCCGTAGCTAATTGAGGTAATTGACGTGAATTAGATCCAGTAGCAACAATTACATGCTTAGCTAATATTTGTTGCTGTTCGCCATTATTGTCAATATTAATCACATAATTGCCATCTTGTTGTGCTTGAAAACTTGCCCAACCATGTAGTTCAGTAACTTTATTTTTTTTAAATAAGAATGAAATACCATTAGAATTCTTATTAACAATTTCTTCTTTACGGGCAATCATTTTACTAATATCAATTTTAGGATTATCGCAACTAATGCCATGATCAGCAAAACTATGAGTTAATTCAGCAAAGTTTTCTGAAGATTGTAATAAAGCTTTAGATGGAATACAACCAACATTTAAACAGGTTCCACCTAGTGAATATTTACCATTACGTGTATAGCCATCAATACAAGCAGTATTTAAACCTAGTTGTGCACAACGAATAGCCGCTATATAACCACCAGGACCACCACCAATTACTACTACATCAAAATTTTGCATATTTATTCCTTATAAAATTCGCCTTAATTCAAATTTATTTAGGCTAGTTCATCTGTAAAAATCCGGACTTGACAATCCTCTACAATAGCGGTAGCTGGATCTTCAACATATTTAGTAAAAAATTCTATAATATATGGTTGTTGACAATGTTTTTCAAAAGCTTCTAAATTTGCCCATTCTTCATTAAATACTAAATTAAATTTAGATTGAGTTGGTGCTTGTGAATGTGCTAATTGTTTAGTTACACGGTAGCGAATACAACCATCCTCACGTAAAGTCAATGGTTCCAAAGCAATTAGCTTAGCTAATAATTCCGCCTCAAATCCAGTTTTGGCACACATCTCTGCGATACAATAAATTTTACTACTCATCATTATTCCTAATTGAAGAGAAAAGAGGCAGGTTATTTACCCGCCACTTATTATTTTATAAATCAAGCAATAAACGAGCAGGATCTTCTAGAGCATCTTTAATTGCTACTAAAGTTAAAACAGCTTCTCGCCCATCAATAATTCGATGATCATAAGATAAGGCTAAATACATCATTGGACGAATTACAATCTGACCATTTTCAACTACTGCACGTTCTTTCGTTGCGTGCATACCTAAAATTGCCGATTGTGGTGGATTAATAATTGGTGTTGACATCATCGAACCAAAAGTTCCACCGTTGGTAATTGAAAATGTACCACCAGTCAATTCTTCAATATCTAGTTTACCATCTTTAGCTCGTTTACCAAAATCGGCAATTTGACGCTCAATATCCGCAATTGACATATTTTCAGCATTACGTAAAATAGGTACAACTAAACCACGTGGTGATCCAACTGCAATACCAATATCAAAATAACCATGATAAACAATATCATCACCATCTACTGATGCATTTACGACAGGATATTGTTTTAAGGCGGCAATAGCAGCTTTAACAAAGAATGACATAAAACCTAATTTTACGCCATGTTTTTTCTCAAAATGATCTTTGTATTTAGCTCGTAAATCCATTACTGGCTTCATATTAACTTCATTAAACGTAGTTAAAATAGCATTAGTATGTTGACTTTCTAATAAGCGTTCAGCAACTCGTTTGCGTAATCTACTCATTGGTACACGCTCTTCTAGTCGAGTTCCCTTACCACTCATAGTAGCTAAAACATCTTCTTTTAATACTCTACCACCACGACCACTACCAGCTACATTTGCTAGACTCACACCATTATCAGCTGCTACTTTAATCGCAGCTGGCATGGCTTTAACATCGCTTACTTGAGAAACTTGTTGCTTAGCTTGTGGTGCTACTGCTGGAGTAACTTCTGCCACAACAGCACTATCCTCTACTTTTGCCACTATTGAAGTATCAAAATAAGCAATTAATTGACCGCTTTTTACTACATCACCAGCTTTAGCTACTATTTCAACTAAAGCACCATTATCTGGTGCAGGTAATTCTAAAACTACTTTATCAGTTTCTAAATCAATTAAACTTTCTTCACGCTTAGTAAATTGACCAATTTTCTTGTGCCAATCTAATAAAACAGCTTCGCTTACCGACTCAGGCAACTGAGGAACTTTAATTTCAATTTTCATAAATTTATCCTATGCTATAAAAATAAATAAAATTTGTGTGCTTACTTTTTTCAATAATTACTTAACTTAATTCAGCTGATGGCGACTTAAATCTAATACAACCATACAAAAAGAATAAATTAGCAATCGCCAATCCAATAAATCCAATTAAAATAGGTAATGTATATGCTGAATACTTTAGTACTACTGCAGAATAGCGAAAGCCATTATTATTGGTTTTTTGTGCTAGAATAATTAATCCTTTAGCTATTTGATAATTTAACCAAGCTAAAACTAGTATTAAAAGAACTAATATAGCGATTAAAGCATAATAAAACATCGCTGATTTTACATATAATAATAAAAGTGAAAACATTACCCCGAAAACTAAAGCTATAACAATTTGCCAAATATTCCATTTTAATAATTGATTAACCTGATATGTTTTACTGAACACATAAAATAAATACATAGAAATTGTATAAAACATTATGATAATAGCTGAGTGAAACATTGAAGGCATTGGTATAAATTGAAGAACAAAGCAAATTAACCCCAGAAAACCCAATATTTGTACTTTTTTTTGCATTAAAATAGATCCCTTATTTGCACAAATTTATTTTGACATAAATAAATTAAATTCTGAGCAACTAACTATTTAAACAATGCTAGTTTTAACTAACCAAATTATTGCCCAGAAATTTAAAAATTATTAACTAAATGCTTCCGCTAGTAAATTTGCTAATTGTTGATTATGCATACTACTAGTTCCACATGCAGGAGCTGCTGCTCGTGGTCGTGCAACACCTTTAAAGCGTAAATTAGTTTTAGCAATTGCATTATCTAAATCTTCACGAATTTGTAACCATGCGCCTTGATTGTATGGTTCTTCTTGTGCCCAGATAAAAGTTTTTGCTTTACTATATTTAGCCAACTCAGTTTCAATTTGTTTAATAGGTAAAGGATATAATTGTTCCATTCGAATTATAGCAACTTTACTTATTAGATTGTGTTCCGCACGATATTTAACTAAATCGTAATACACTTGACCACTACATACAATAACTTTTTCCGCAGATTTTTTTGCTAATGAGTCACCAATTACCGCTTGAAAACTACTGTCAGTGAATTCCGTTAAATTACTCATAGCTTCTTTAGCTCGTAATAAACGCTTCGATAAAAAAATCACTAATGGTTTAATATAATTAGCTTTGGCTTGACGGCGTAATAAATGGAACATTTGAGCAGCTGTAGAAGGAACCACCGCAATAATATTATTTTCCGCAGCAAGTTGTAAAAAGCGTTCAATTCGCGCTGAAGAATGTTCAGGACCTTGCCCATCAAACCCATGTGGTAAAATCAATGCTAAGCGACTTAAATTACCCCATTTCGCTTCACCAGAAATAATAAATTGATCAATCATTACTTGGGCACCATTAGCAAAATCCCCAAATTGCCCTTCCCAAATAACTAAGCTATCTTGGCGTTCCAAACTATAACCATATTCAAAACCTAAAACACCTTCTTCATTTAAAATAGAATCATAAACAGCAAACCAGCTATTATTTTGCGTATTTTTTAGTGGTGTATAAATACCTTGATTTAGCTCTTTACGGTTCATATTATGCCATACCGCATGACGGTGTGAAAAAGTTCCACGACCAGCATCTTCACCACTTAAACGAATGCTAACCCCTTCATCTAATAAGGCTGCATATGCTAATGTTTCAGCCATCCCAAAATCAATTGCTTGATTACCATTAGCCATTGCTAAACGTGCATCAATTAATTTAGCTACAGTAGTGTGTAATTTAAAATCCTCTTCAACTGGTTTAGCCGTAAATTTAGTGGTTAATTCAACTATTTTACTATTACTTATTTGTGTTGTCACAGGATCATTCCAATCAGCATTTAAAAATTGCTCAATTGCAAAATGATAGCGTGGCAACGGTAACATATGATCTTGGTTAATATGTTCACCACTTAATAAACCATTTCGATAATCATCAACTAATTGGCTTTCTTGCTGTGAATCAATAACTCCCTGATTTATTAATTGAGCGGCAAATACAGCACGAGTACCAGGATGTTGCTTAACTTTAGCATACATTAATGGTTGTGTTAAAGTAGGATCATCGGCCTCATTGTGACCATGACGACGGAAACATACTAAATCAATCACAATATCACGGGCAAATTGCTGACGATATGCCAAAGCCAAATCATTAGCAAAGGCAACTGCAGTTAAATCATCAGCATTAACATGAATAACTGGGGCTTCTACCATTTTTGCTATATCACTACAATAACGAGATGAACGATTATCACTTACTCGTGAGGTAGTAAAACCAACTTGATTATTAACAATAATATGAATTAAACCTAAACCACCATAAGTACGAGTATTGCTCATATTGAATACTGCTTGATTAGTACCTAAACCAATTAATGCTGAATCTCCATGGATTAGCACACCCATAACAGATTGTTTATTTGTCGCCAAGCGATCTTGTTTTGCTCTAACTACGCCTTGTACTACTGGATTTACTACTTCTAAATGTGACGGATTATATGCTAAAGCAACTTTTACTTTATATTGATTTAATGTAGTATATTCACAAGCATAACCTTTATGGTATTTTACGTCACCGCTAGTTACAAAATCATAATGTGGGTAATTTCCATCAAACTCATTAAATAATTTTTGTGGTGATTTGCCTGTAATATTAACTAGTGTATTCAAGCGTCCACGATGTGCCATACCTAAATACACATCATTAATACCACAACTACCTGCTTTGTCTAATAACCGATCTAGTAATGGAATTAAACTATCTCCACCTTCTAAAGAAAAGCGTTTTTGACCAACATATTTAGTGTGTAAAAATTTTTCCAGACCCTCAGCCTCAGTTAATTTTTGTAAAATTCGTTTTTTCTCAACTGCAGATAATTGATAACTTAAATAATTATCTTCAATATAATCTTTTAACCAATTTTGTTCGTGATGGTCACTAATATAAGCAAATTCAAATCCAGATGTGGCACAGTAAATTGCTTCGTAGTGTTTAATTATATTGGCTAATTTAACCTGTTTTGCTTTACGTAAATCACAGTTATCCCAAAATTCTTGCTCCAAATCCTCATCATTTAAACCATAACTATGATAATCTAATTCATTATCTCGTTCAACAGGTTCTCTGTCTAATGGATCTAATTTTGCAAATTTATGTCCCCATGCACGATAAGCACTAATTAAAGCATAAACTTTACTTTGGGAGCTATTAACTACTTGATTATCATTACTTAGAATATGTGGATTACTAGTTAGAATAGTAAATTTTTGTTTTACTTGCTGATGGTTAATATCTTTGTTAATACCATCTTGTAAACTATCAAAATATTGCTTCCACTTACAATCAATACTATTGACATCTTCTAAATATAATTCATAAAGTTCTTCAATAAAATCACTATTACTGCCGAATAAATATGAATTATTCCATTCTTGTTGCATACTTCGCATGTTCATCACCTTTATGCTTATATATTTAAATAAACCGTTGTCCCATTTGAAAAATTTCCTCAAATATTATATTGATGAAATTTTAGATATAGTACAATCGCTGATTTTCATCACATTATACCTAATTATATCTTGACTCCACCACGCCTTAAAAGGCGATGATTACTACGTTGCTAAGCCAAGCACAAATCTCAGTTTAGCAAATTTGGTTGGTTCCTGCTTCTTTGTCAATAGATTGAGCAAAAAAACAGCCAAATAGCTACGCTACGCCTTATATTTTCCACCTTGAAGGCAAATTTTTTACAGCATGGTGGATAATTTATCACCAATTAACTTCCCCTATTGATGATTAAATTTTTTTAAGCTAAGAAGACTAGTAACTAGACAAAAAATAATATTTTGCCTAGTTGATCTCTTTTATTAACATTTAGCCATTAGTTACACAATTAGCAATACTACCGTTTTTACAATTGTTTACAGGGTCACTATCATTGAAAATACTTTGAATCCAGTCATAATATGCTGAGACATTGGTCGCCGCATTTGGTAGGTAAGAATAGAAATTACCACATGAGTTACTTGGACCATAAGTATGTTCAGATAATAAAATCCATTTACTTCCAGTCCAGAATAGATCACCACCACCTGAATCACCACCACAAACTAGTGCTGTATAGCCCTTACTACCAAAACCACCATTATTATAAAAACTATTATAAATATAATGGTAACCACCAGTATTTAATGAAGTTGAGTCATGTTGTAAGTAAAAATAATTCGTTACATAGAACATTTCACTACGTCCTAGTGCATTTGAAGTACTTGGTTGTTGCGTATTTAAACCATAACCAATTGATAATACTGGTGCCATTGTATTAGCCTTTGGATATTCTGAACTATCAACTACTTGAGGATATACACTCGGATCAGCATATTGACCATCAACCTGAATAATAGCAATATCATTACCTTGACCATTAGTTGCACCATCAGTAGGAGTAAAATTAGGACAAGTTTGATCAAGCGTAAAAGTTGAACCATAACAGTAATCTTGACGCAGATATACAGCTTTTACTGAATAAGCAGTAAAACCTTTAGTTTTGCTTACTCCATGATATACTTTTAGTTGAGAAGGTATTAATAAATTAACTCTAGTTAAGGTTGTGGCATTGGTTTTATTATACATAAAACAATGGGCTGCACTAATTAAAAATGTTGTATTTGATTTCTGATCATATTTTACTGGAGTTGCCGAACACAAAGATCCATCTAGAGTTACGTAAGCTGTTAAATTAGCAACTGATGACTCATCACTATTGCCATAAGCAATCTGTAAATTATTTGGTTGATATGCTTGTGGATAGCTAGGTAAATTTGCTGGACTAGAAATGTTACTATAAGCTACACCATTATAGCTACCACTTGTTGGTGTTGGCGTTGCAGGAGTTGGATAGTCATAGCTACTTTCACCTTCATTGCCACCCCCACCGCCTCCTCCATTATTTGAATTATTCGATGAGCTACTTCCTCCACCACCACAGGCAATTACGCTAAGACAAAGACCAGAAACGGCTAAAAGATGTAGGCATAATTTCTTCATTCCAATTCTCCTTGATTAATTAAATTTATTGACATCCCACCGCACTAAATGCTTAGGAGTTCTAATTATCTAACCCTACAGTTAGCTAATTTAGATGGCTTAATTCATCGTAGCATTTTGAATGCTCGGCATTCCATCTATTCCATAAGCGTATATTTAGGCATATAATGCGTTAAGTTAATATTTTAAAATACGTTTATGCTATAAAAAGCTACAGTTTACACATCTTGACGCGCTAATATTGCTCTCATCTATTTACTGTGAATAAATATTATTTTATCACAAAATAGCGATGATTGCTTAACTCATTATCTATTCCTCGCCCTAAAAGGCGAGGTTTTACAGAGTGTTGGATAATTTTATGATATCTTATTTAATCAGAAAATTAAATGATTATTTACGTTTTTCCATTGCCACATAATCACGAGCGGCATAACCTGTATATAATTGACGTGGACGTCCAATTTTAAATTCAGGATCCTCAATCATTTCTTGCCATTGTGCTAGCCAACCCACAGTACGTGCTAAAGCAAAAATAGTTGTAAACATTTCAGTTGGAATACCAATTGCACGTAAAATAATTCCCGAATAAAAATCAACATTTGGATATAGTTTTTTCTCAATAAAGTAATTATCTTCTAAAGCAATTTTTTCTAATTTCATCGCTAATTTGAATAAAGGATCTTCACGCTTACCTAAAATATCTAATACCTCATTACAAGTTTGACGCATGATACTTGCACGTGGATCCATATTTTTATACACACGATGACCAAATCCCATTAGACGATATTTTTTGTCTTTTACCCCTTGCATGAAGGCTTCAACACGTGATTCATCACCAATTTCATCAAGCATTTTTAAAACTGCCTCATTCGCACCACCATGAGCTGGTCCCCATAGACATGAAACACCTGCTGAAACAGCTGCAAATGGATGAGTACCTGAACTACCCGCTAAACGCACTGTTGAAGTCGAAGCATTTTGTTCATGATCAGCGTGTAATAATAAAATGCGATCAAATGCTTTGGCTATGATTGGATTTGGTGTGTATGGTTCGCACGGAGTTGCAAACATCATATATAAAAAATTTGCTGAATAATCTAAATCATTCCGTGGATACATAAATGGCAAACCTTGGTTATAGCGATAACACATAGCCACTAAGGTCGGCATTTTTGCAATTAAGCGACGAATAGCTATTTTACGATGAAGAGCATTTTTAAAATCAAAATCTTCTGGATAAAATGCAGCCATAGCACTTACTGCACCAGCTAACATTGCCATTGGATGCGAATCACGGCGAAATCCTTTGAAGAAACTTAAGAATTGATCATGTACCATATTGTGATGTAAAATAGCATGTTCAAATTCATATTTTTGCTCTGCAGTTGGTAATTCACCATTTAATAATAAATAAGCCCCTTCTAAATGAGAAGATTTTTCTGCCAATTGCTCAATTGGATAACCACGATAAAATAATTGACCTTTGTCACCATCAATATAAGTTATTTTTGATTCACATGAAGCCGTAGCTAAAAATGCTGGATCATAACTCCACATCCCCGATTTACCAAAGGTACGAAAATCTACCACGTCCTGACCAATAGTTGCTTTATAAATTGGATATTCAACAACCTTACCATTACCAAAGTCAACTTTAATTGCTTTGGTTTGTTCTTGTTTTATTTCAGTTTTAACTGCTTCAGTCATACTAATTTCCTTTAATTAATTTAACTTAATTGAGCTATCTTATTCACTAAATTTTGTAGTTGTAAATCAGTTAGTTGCTGTTTCCCTTGAAATAATAGCAGTAAATCACCATCTTCAAGAGTTAGCAATTCCTGATAAGTCAATAATTCAGCTTCAGTTAGATGAGCAAACTCACCATTTTGAATAAATCGCTCAAAATACAAATCTAATTCTAACATGGAACGACGTGATCGCCATTTCATTTTTTCAATTTCCACATAATTCATAGTGATATTTTCTTAGCACTTAAAAAATAATTATATTAAACGGTACGTTTAACCATCATTTCTTTAATTTTTCCAATTGCTTTAGTTGGATTTAAATGTTTAGGACACACATCAACACAATTCATAATGGTGTGGCAACGGAATAAACGATATGGATCATTTAAGTTATCCAAACGTTCATTAGTAGCCTGATCGCGACTATCTGCCAAAAAGCGATAAGCGTGTAGCAAAGCAGCTGGACCAAGAAATTTATCTGGATTCCACCAAAATGAAGGACATGAGGTTGAACAACAGGCACATAAAATACATTCAATCACACCGTCTAACTGTTTACGATCTTCAGGTGATTGTAAACGTTCACGCTCAGGTTGTGGTGTTTCATCTATAACATATGGTTTAATTGAGTGATATTGATGAAAAAATTGTGTCATATCAACAATTAAGTCACGTATAACTGGTAGCCCTGGAATTGGTGCCAAAACAATTGGTTGCTTTAGATCTGCAATATCCGTTAAACACGCCAAACCATTCCGACCATTAATATTCATTGCATCGGAACCACAAACCCCTTCACGGCATGAACGGCGAAAAGAGACAGTATCGTCTAGATCATCTTTAATTTTTACTAGTGCATTTAATAACTTTTTATCATGATCGCCAATTTCAACTTCATAATCTTGAAAATATGGTTTAGCATCTTGTTCTGGATTATAGCGATAAATAGAAAATTTTACTTTTTTTGCCATAATTTTCTCCTAATACACCCGTTTTGCAGGTGGAATATAATCAACAGTTAATGGTTGAGTGTGAACTTGCTTATATTCTAAACGTTGATTTTCACGATAGTACAATGTATGTTTCATCCAATTTGCATCATCACGCTCAGGATAGTCTTCACGGGCATGTGCACCTCGAGATTCAGTTCTAGCAGCTGCTGCAACCATAGTTGCTAATGCTACTTCAACAGTATTTAAAAATTCTAGTGCTTCAACTCTAGCAGTATTAAATACTTTGGATTTATCGCTAATTACAATATTTTGCGCTCGTTGATAAATTTCACGCATTTTAACCACACCTTCATCTAAAACTTTTTGAGTCCTAAACACAGATGCATGTTGTTGCATACAAATTTGCATATCTCGACGTACATCAGCAACTTTCTCACCTTGCGGATTAGTTTCTAAATTGGCTAAACGTTGTAAACTTAATTCTCCTGCATTCTCAGGTAATGGTTTAGCTTCAGCTAAAGTCTTAACATAATCAATAACACTGTTTCCTGCTGATTTACCAAATACTACCAGATCCAGCAATGAATTGGTTCCTAGACGATTTGCTCCATGAACTGAAGCACAAGCACATTCTCCAGCCGCATAAAAGCCTTGAACAATTTTCTCATCAACGCCATCTAACACTTCGCCTTTATAATTTGTTGGAATTCCACCCATCATATAATGGCAAGTTGGTACCACAGGGATTGGTTGTTTAACAGGATCAATACCTAAGAACTGAATTGAAATTTCACGAATACCAGGTAATCGCTGATCAATAACTTCTGCACCTAAATGATCTAATTTTAATAACACATGGTCTTTATGTGCTCCGCAACCTCGACCTTCATTAATTTCAACTTGCATTGCACGTGAAACTACATCGCGAGAAGCTAAATCTTTGGCAGTTGGTGCATAACGTTCCATAAAACGTTCACCATTAGCATTTAATAAGTAACCACCTTCACCACGAACACCTTCAGTTATTAGTACTCCAGCACCCGCTAATCCAGTTGGATGAAATTGCCAAAATTCGATATCTTCAACAGGTAAACCTGCACGTAATGCCATACCAACTCCATCGCCAGTATTGATAAAAGCATTAGTAGAAGCTTGATAAATTCGCCCTGAACCACCCGTAGCAAATAACACAGCTTTGGCATGCAGAATATAAATTTGTCCACTTTCCATCTCTAATGCAGTTACTCCAACTACATCTCCAGCATCATTACGAATTAAATCCAAAGCCATCCATTCAACAAAGAATTGCGTTTGAGCTTTAACATTACGTTGATATAAAGCATGTAGCATGGCATGTCCAGTACGATCGGCAACAGCACAAGCTCGGCGTACGGGTTTTTTACCAAATTCTGCCATATGTCCACCAAATGGACGTTGATATATCTTACCATTATCTAAACGATCAAATGGCATACCATAATGTTCTAATTCTGCAACGGCATCGGTTGCTTGTTTACACATAAATTCAATTGAATCTTGATCACCTAGCCAATCAGCACCTTTTACTGTATCGTACATATGCCAATGCCAATTATCTTCTTCTGAATTACCAAATGAAGCTGAAATACCACCTTGAGCGGCGGCTGTATGTGAACGAGTTGGAAATACCTTAGATAATACTACAGTGCGAACTCCTGCTTCAGATAATTGCAATGCTGCTCTTAGTCCTGCACCACCGCCTCCAACTACTACCGCATCAAATTTTAATATCGGTAAACTCATATTTTAACCTCTATGCCCATAAAATTTTTACTGAATAGATTAAACTCGCAATTAACCATAAAATAGTTAAGCTATGTAATAAAACACGTAATCCTGCACATTTCACATAATCCATCCATAAATCACGCATACCAACCCAAGCATGAACAACAATTGCTAAAATCGTAATTTGCGTAAAAATTTTAATAAAGGTTAGGTGAAAAAATTGTTGCCAACTAGTAAAGTTAGCATTAATTTGTAATTTTGCAATAACTACAAAAGCAAAAAAAGCCATAATAGCCACTAACATGATTACCGCAGTAATACGTTGTTGTAACCATGCGTTAATACCATGTCCAGCACTAAGAATACGATTTTTTACCATATTAACACCCCTAAAATCGCAGTGAGAATTAGGCTAATTATTATTACTATACGCGCACTTTTTTGTGCTATATTACGCTCAATCCCAATATGAATATCCAGTAATAAAAATCTAATTCCCGCACACATATGATGCATAATAGCCCAAATTAATCCAATAAACACTAGCTTCATAACTAAACAACTACTAACAGAATAACAATTAGCAAAGAAAGTCTCATTAGTTAAAGAGTGATGAAATAGTGCCAAGACTAATGGTAATCCTAAAAACATCAAAACGCCTGATATTCGATGTAGAATTGATATTTTAGCCGTAATTGACATTTTAGTTGCAATTTTTGGCAAATCCAAATAAACTGGACGTTGCTGTTGTTTCATAAGAACCTCTAAAATAGAATTATTAATTAATTTTAATTCAACTAAATTGATAACACTAACTACCAATTAATAGATAAAGAAATTTTATTAATTATAATTATTAATAAACGGCATTATTATAACATACTTAAATTAATTTTGGGTTGTAAGTTTGACCAACATAGGTATTAAAAGATTGATTTCGTAGATATTGGGTAGGTATAAAGTTAATTTAAAAAATTGTGCATAGCAAAATTAAATTATTAAAAAATTTGCTATGATATGTTACAATCACAGTCTATTTATTTTAAGGGAATTAATTATGAAGAAACGTATCATTACTGTGTTAATGGCAACAGTATTTATTAATAATGTTCACGCTATAAATAATATTGCATTTTTGAATAACCCAAGTCCACAAGATGTTAAGCAAATTGGCGATTTTATCGAGCAAGAAACTAAGAAACCTTTTTTTAGTGAAGTCGTATTATTTGCTGCTAATATTAATAATATTAATCCAACTAGTCTGGATCCTAATACTCCTGTGCTTTATTATAATGAATATTTTACTGATATATTACAAAATCATATGGATATCATAAGATCTTTACAACAAAAAGGTATCAAGGTACAAATTTCGTATTTAGGTAATCATCAATATGCAGGTTGGTCATGTAATATGAACACTTCTGCATCAGCTCAGTTAGCCCAACAAATTGTTAACGATGTTACTAAATATAATTTTGATGGTGTTAATATTGATGATGAATACTCCAATTGTGATGGTAATACCAATGCATTTTATGATACTTTAACCAATATTGTTGCTAATCCGCAATTTACTGGTAAAAAATTGACTAAAGCTTTGTATGCAGATAGTCAGTATTTTAGTGGTAGTACAAACATTGCTCCATTACTATCTGAAGGTTATGAAATGACTTATATTGGTGATGTTAGTCTTTTAAGTCCTTATGTTGTCGCAGGAATGAGCAAACAAAATTTATACTTAGGAATATGGAATGATCCTAGTCATAACCCACTTGACACGGTTTATAAAACAACTCAAGCAGTAATTACGAATGGTTATAACGGTATAATGGTTTGGGCTGCCAATGATTTTGACACTATCAGTGATGCAAGTGATTATTATACTCAAATAGCTCAAGCTGAATATGGTAATTCTAGTCAAGTAATCTATAAACGATAAAAAAATCTGGGAGAGTAATCCCAGATTTTTTTATTTTACTTATTTTAGTTTTACTTCTTTATAAGTCACGTGTTTGCGTGCTTTAGGATCAAACTTAGTAAGTTGTAATTTCTCAGTTGAAGTACGTTTATTTTTAGTCGTGGTATAAAAATGACCTGTACCTGCTGTAGATTCTAATTTAATTTTCTCACGCATGATAATTACTCTCTATTAGATAACAAGACCATCTGCACGTAATTCAGCGATAACACAGTCAATACCTTTTTTATCGATAGTGCGCAGTGCCGCGTTAGATATCCGTAAACGAACCCAACGGTTTTCGCTTTCAACCCAGAATTTACGACTTTGTAAATTAGGTAAGAAACGGCGTTTGGTTTTGTTGTTTGCGTGAGATACGTTGTTACCAACCATAGGCTTTTTGCCTGTCACTTGACATACTCGTGCCATAATCTCATCACCCTTTATAAAATTATACAAGTCCATTATTTAACCATATTTTCAATAAAATTGCAAGTATTAAATTAATTAAATTAATTAAGTGACTTAAGTAGTTGATAATTATTTTGTTTTTTAGCCTCTAAATTAATTATAAATATCACGGATTTCATTTAATCCTAGTTTTTGTTTTATTAAATACCATTATCTTCTTTACCAGAAGAAAAAGCTTTTGCAACTTACTATATAAAAACAGAAAAATAATTGACAATAAAAGTTTTATTATGTTAACATAGTGCGATAAATTATTTTGGAATAACACAATAGCGTTTACTAGATATTTATTTTTTAGAGTGTGTGGCAAATATGTCACCTTAATAGTAAAAATATATTTTCAATTAGCAATAGGTATATAAAAAGATGATTCCTGTTATTATTTCAGGTGGTTCAGGATCTCGATTGTGGCCAGTATCTCGCCAGTCAGATCCCAAACCATTTTTAAAATTAGCCGATGGTAAAAGTTTATTACAAAATACTTTTATACGCGCTACCTCATTAAATCAAACAATTACAAGCATTTTAACAGTAACCAATGAAAAATTACACTTTAGAATGCAAGATGAATATCAACAAATTAATCAAAATAAAATTAGTTGTGATTTTATTTTAGAGCCATTTGGACGAAATACTGCACCAGCAGTAATCGCTGCAACTTTATTTGCTAAGCAGCACTATGATCCTGAGGAAATTTTATTAATTTTACCTGCAGATCACTTAATTAGCGACATTGAAGCCTTCACTCAAACTGTAGATCAAGCAGTAATTATGGCTCAACAAGGTTATTTGGTAACTTTTGGTATAACTCCAGAATACCCAGAAACAGGCTATGGATATATTGAGGCAGATGCTCAACAAGCAATTAGCTCTGGTTATATGGTACATAGGTTTGTCGAAAAACCTAATTTAGCTTTGGCAACTCAATATGTAGAATCTGGCAATTATCAGTGGAATTCAGGGATGTTCTGTGGTCAAGTACAAACATTTTTAAATGAATTTAATTTACACTCAGCTAATGTAGTACGCCAAGTAGAGCATTGTTTAACTAATTCATTAAGCGCACAATTAGCTACAGGTAAAATAGTTAATTTAAATCCTAACTCATTTATTCACGCTGAAAATATTTCAGTTGATTATGCTTTATTTGAAAAAACTACCAAGGCAGCAGTAATTCCGTGTTCCATTGGTTGGTCAGATATTGGTTCATGGTTATCTATTGCCCAAACAATTCCTAATGACGATGATGGTAATTCACTTATTGGTGAGACTATTTTACATAATACTAAAGATTGTTTAATTTATTCTACTAGTCGCATGGTTGCTACTGTTGACGTGAATAATTTAGTAATTGTGGATACTCCAGATGCTTTGTTAGTTGCTAATAAAGATCAAACTCAAGATGTTAAATTAATATTTGAACGCTTAAAAACCAATCACCACCCAACTTCTGATTTACATCAAACAGTACATCGTCCTTGGGGTACATATACTATTTTAGAAGAAGGTCCATTTTATCGAATTAAACGTATAGAAGTAAAAGCTGGTCAAGCATTATCCAATCAATCACATGCTAAACGTAGTGAACACTGGGTGGTAGTTGATGGCGAAGCAACAATTATTCATAATGATAAAGTTATAAAATTAATGGCTAATCAATCTAGTTATATACCAGCTGGAGATAAACATCGCTTAATGAATGCAGGTGAAGACACTTTAGTAATTATTGAAGTACAATGTGGCAATTACTTAGGTGAAGATGACATTATTCGCTACGATGATTTATATGGTAGAAACTAATCAATATTAAAAATTAGGCAAAATAAAATATATTTTGCCTAATTTTTTGTCTTATACAACCATAAA